>DAOTAZ010000084.1:0-10910 GCA_035382965.1 Chitinispirillaceae bacterium
AGGTCGAGCCATCAATTTACGTATGCAAGATAAAGAATGAACGGCTGTTTTCAGAAGCACGTTTCTTTCTTGGTGTATCTGCAGAAGATATACCGGAAAAGGAGCTTATTGTAGGGTCGTTACAGAGGATAAAAATGAGTTCACGTGACCGGCTCGAACTGCTGATCTCTTCAGCTCTGCCGGGATTACCCCTCCTGCATGTAGCTAACCCTCCTGAAAATCTGCCAAAAAAACAGGGATTTGTTTATTTCTGTCTCGATCAGCAGGACCGGATATGGGATGGGATGCGCAGTTCTGGTACAATAGCATTTTATTTCCCTCATTCTTATCCGGAGCTTAATGTTGAGCTGATAGCTTTAAGAGAATAGGGTAATTCTATGGTACCATCATTTACTGAAACAATCGCCTCTCAGACATCGAATCTGGACCTGACGACAATGAGAAGTTCCCGAAGTTCATTGTCGTCACTTTGCACCGATCTGCTTCTTATCGCAATAAGGATGAAGGAGGCTGAGGATCTTGGCGAGCCTTCTGCCCTTAGAAAACTGATCAATCACTACCTTGAACTCTACAGGAAAAACTGTGAGTTGTCGGGAACCGGTCCGGAGAAGATTCTTGATACTCAATATGCACTGGTTGCGCTCCTCGATGAAACAGTGCTCAGTTCTCCTGGTGCCTGCCGGGACTATTGGATCACAAGACCGCTTCAACTCGACATCTTCGGAGACAATATAGCGGGTGAGGAGTTTTACCGCAAGCTCAAGAAACTGCTTCTCAGTCCGGGAAAAAACCTGGAAGTACTTGAAGTTTATTATCTCTGCCTTTCACTTGGCTTTGAAGGGAAGTACAGAATCTGCGATACAGCGGAAAGAATCGAATTGATTCAGAATCTAGGACAGAAGATAAGATCCATGAGAATGAGCAGCTCTTGCGGACTTTCTCCTCATGGCATGGTAACAGGAATCGAAACGTTTCCCAAAGCTGAATTTTCCCTTTTCCCTCTATGGGTTTCAGCACTTATTCTGGTATCGGCTCTCTCTCTGTTCTGTTCAGTGATTTATATGTCTATCCATGAAAAAATGAAATCGCTGATTGAAGCACTGGAAAGAATGGTGAACTAGGGTAGTCTGCTGAGATAAAGATGGGAGATAATTAAATGAGGTGGGTTTTGCAGGTGTTAAGTATTCTTTTGTTGCTGCTGCTCTCAAGCGGGCTTGTACTGCTTGCTTCTGTCATGAAATTAAAACCCATGATGCTTCTGCTTATCATAGGAATTTTATTCCTGGTAATATCTGCTGTATGGTTGATTATAAAGAGCAGGATCTTTTCCCGGATTTCCATCAGAAAACAGACTCACAGCATTTTCCAGGAGAACTGTCAGACTGTTTTGAAAGAAACCAGGGAGGCTGTCAAACGCTATATCGATACAGTTAACAGGAGGGGGATTTTTAAAAGAAATACTCTTTATGACCGGCCCTGGTTTTTAATCTGTGGAGGGAAAGGTTCTGGAAAAAGCACTCTGCTTAAAGGTTCAGGGCTTTCTTTTCCCCTGATGTATCCATCTGAAAAGGATGGTTTACTTCTTGAGAAAGAGGAGAGACTGAGATGGTATTTTGCAAATGAAAGTGTCTGGATCGATTCTCCTGGTGGATGGATACAGGAAAGTGGTTCTGATAACTGGATGGCTCTGGCTTCAGCATTGAAAAAAGCAAGACCGAAAAAACCTGTAGACGGTGTAGTACTGGTTGTTGATATCAATGAGATTCTCACGGCTTCGGATCAATCGATCAAAAAAATGGCCTCAGGAATAAGGAGCCGCATTGATGAACTCCTGATGCGGTGGGAGGTGGAAGTTCCGGTTTACCTGCTGTTCAATAAAGCAGACTTGATCCCGGGATTCCGTGAGTTTTTTGAGGAAACAGGAAAGGATCATATTTTCGGGGCTACTTTGAGATTAAAAAGAAACAGTGTTGCGGGTATCGAGTTTAACAACGAGTACAAAATTCTTTGTAAATCGTTATCAGACCTGCGACTTGAAAGACTGAACAAAGAGAAAAACGCTTCTGCAGGCAGAATGATCTGCAGATTTCTGATTCATTTCGAAAGCATTCAGAAAAAACTGGGATATCTGGCTGTTGAGCTATTCAGAGATTCCAGTTATGGCGGAAAACCCATTTTCCGGGGGTTTTATTTTACAAGCTGTACAGCTAAAATAAAAACACCTGCTCAGAGGACTGTCAGCAACCAGACAATCATTAATCATCCATTGAATCCCGGTCGGGAATTTCTTCTAACTGAGACTCTTCAAACCCATTCTGATACTGTCAGCACTGTTGATTCTGCATTTGTCATCCCATTGTTTCGTGAAATAATGGTAAAGGATAAATCACTGGCCAGGGTAACCCAAAAAGGCTTTCGGCGCAGAGTATTCAATCATTACCTGATTACAGCCCTGATGTTCCTGAGCTGCTTACTGATTGGAATGTTTCTTCTGAAATCGTGGCAAAATTCACAAAGATTGCTTGCAGAAATCGAAAACTCAATAAGCTTTGACTTGACCGGAAAGGATAATATCACTGAGCACTACGAGACAGTTGAATCAGTGAGAGTTGCTGTTGATGATCTGACAAGGGGATTGTTTCTTAATACCTGGCCGTTTCTCCGGGAGAATAAGAGAATCGCTGCTGATCTCAGGAGAATTTACTTCAGGCTTGCAGAAAACCTCATTATTTCACCGGCTGTAAAATATCTGGAATATGAAATAAAAAGGCTCACCCAGTCTTATACTGTTTCGGGGGGAAGAGATTATAATGAGCTTTACACTTCTTTGAAAGCGTATCTCAGTCTTTCGGAAGAGATTGCGGGCAGGGGAGAACTGATAGATACTGCGATGCTCAGGCCTGTTTTAGTAAGGGCAGTTGCTGCGACTATCCTTCAGGCATCAAATTCACAGAGATTGCCATCAGGTGTTGAAACTCTGCTAAACAAGAACGTTTATGCACTGCTTTACTGCTTGAAAACAGGGGAATTGACACCCATACAGAGGAACCGGGAACTCGTTATCACTGCGCGGAAATGTCTCTCGAGAATCCCTGGTGCCGATGCACTTTACAGCAAGGCAGCAGGGGAGATTATTGGTGAATTGCCGAGGATGACTCTTAAGGATCTTTTGGGGAACTCAGGAGAGGGGCTGCTGCGTTCTTCCCGTTCTGTCAGTATCCTCTATACACAGGAAGGTTTTGATCAGTATGTCGACAGGATCATCGAAGGTGTTTCTGATAACCCTTTCAAGACTGACTGGGTTGTAGGAGTGGGTGAAGAAAAAGTGGATTCCGGCAGGAAGGATCTTAAGGGGGGGATTCTTTCTGCATACCTGAAGGATTGCAGGAATCAATGGCTTGGCTTTCTTAACAGTGTGGATCTGGAGGCAACTGGTGATATCAGACATTCAGCGAATGTATTAAATAAACTCTCAGGGGAGTATTCTGAAATCGGTTTACTTTTTTCAAAAGTCGCCGAATATGCGGTAATCGAGGATAAAAAGAAGATAGGGCAGGAGATACATCTGATATCGGAAATACATGGAAAGGTGAAAAAATTGAAGGATGCAACTGCTCAGAGTCCGGTAAAGCTGTTCACTTCTGATGATTCCCTGCATTTTGAGGAGCATAACCGCTATTTCGGAAGATTAAGATCCTTTGCAGATTCGAACAATGGCCCGGAAAGTGGTCTGGCTGGATACAGGAACCGGATGGCAGTTTTGGCTCAACAGCTTTTAAAAATAGCAGAAAATGGAGGAAGCAGTGCCCCCGATATCTTTAATGGTAAAGAGAATGATCCCCTGTACAACTGCATGAGATTCTCTGAGAGATGTCTTGGTTCATTTCCCGATGAGATGGCGCTGTCGATCAGAAAAATACTGATGCGTCCCCTGTGGTTGTCTTCAAGAGCCATTACCCGGACAGTAGAAGATGCATTGAATGTTACATGGAAATCGGAAGTCTCCGGACCATTTAATAACAGGCTGAAAGGTCACTATCCTTTCGCAAAGAATGGAAACGATGTCTCTCTTGATGAGGTAAGGGAGTTTTTCCACCCTGTCAGTGGTACTTTCTGGGGTTTCTTCAACAGAAAACTCTCCAGTTACGTAGTAAAAACTCCATCCGGGTGGAAGGAGAAAAACGGGGGCAGTATTGATATTACACTTGAAAAAGACCTGTTTTCTTCACTTGCTGCTGCGGAAAAAATCAAAGATTTCCTGTTCAGATCTGACGGTTCTCCAAGAATATTCAATGTCAATTTCGGTTCCTCTCTGAATAACAGAAACAGAGCGGCTTTTACTTATGGAGACTCAGAACATACTTTGCTTCCGGGAGGAAAACCGGCCCTTTTTAAGTGGCCGGCTGAAAAGAGTGTTGCTTTGAGAGTGGAGGCAGGAAACGGCGGTCATGAAATTGCATATAGGGGTGACTGGTGCTTTTTAAAACTAATTGGTTCCTCCAGAAAACGGGAATCCGGTGGGAATATCCTGAGAGCCGGATGGCAGTTTAGTGTGCAGAACATGTACATGGTGTTTTTTGATGCCAGAATTGAATCTTCGGGCGAAATCGCTCTCTTTGAAGATTGTTTCAGCAGTTATGATTGTCCTGAAACGATATGCAGGAGGTGAAGATATCATGAACCTTTTGAATTCATGTACTCTTTTACAATCCTTACAAATCTGTAAAGAGAACTGATTGTACGTGCGGAGATTGAGAGCCAGTTTGGATTGTGAATTCTTGGTCCCATAAAGGATGTTTTGCGGATTTTGTCTGCCAGATCCATTATTACTTCGATCTGTTTGACATTTAATTCCAGTACCAGTCTGCCCTGAACTGAATCTGTGCTGCCCTCATAAATATCTACCAGATCAGAGATCTCCTGGGTTATAGGGAAATTTCCTGAGAGTTCGATTCTGAAATTATCGCGTTTTTTAACAATGCAGAATATGTTACAGAACTCATTCAGTTTGTCATTTTCATCCTGATCATCGATCTGTATAGAAACATCAGCGGAGATTCTTGCAGGCAAGGCCAATGTGTGACGGCTCTCGTATGCGTCTAAAAGGTATTGGCGGAGACGATGAGACATAAGTTTAATCTGCGAAAAAATCTCTGCACGGGTAATACTACCTGTGCAGAATTGATCTCTTGAAAGGAATACCTTTTAAAGATACTTCAGAAACTGTGTCTCAGTCCAGTTCCCTTTTAATCACAAGAGGCGTTTTTCCCGGAGTTAGTTCCCTTAAATATTCAGGTCGCTTTCGATCAGGGTGTTTTCGGGTATGATTGCCTGATTGCTGCCTGAATTGGAGATTTTGATAGATCCCTTAATTTTTACGTTTTTCCCAAACCGGACATCCCCAATAATATCCAGGGAGTTGCATTCCTTGAGAGAGGGAGCCCCTGAAGGAAAATGCAATTGTAACTGATCGAACCTGGAATAGTGTTCTGGATCAAGGTTGATGCTGGCATTGCAGTTTTTCCTGTCGGGATTACAAACGATTTTAAAGTCATCGGTAAGTATGTAGTAGTCAGACCATAACAAAAGCAGTTCCTCGCAGTTTTTTACAGGAACGAACCTGGAGCGCGGTACCCGGATTGCGGATGCCTTGTCGAACACTGAAATTGCTGTTCCCATCGCTGACTCCAGTTGGTAAACATCTGGAGAATTGGGATCAACAGGGTTCAGTTTCTTTTCATTTCTGATCATTGGAAGCTTTAAAACGTTGTTGTTCTTTTGCAGTAAATCATTAAGTGCTGGTAAATTGATCCAGAGATTGTTTGTATTGAAGTAGGAATAACGGTTTATATCACGGAAGTGCTTTAATTCTTCAGGTGGGCATTGTGCCTCTTCACGAAGTACCAGGTTGCCGTTTTTGTACCGGGCCAGATGTCCGCCTTTGCGATCCATCCATGTCCGATCTGTGACCTCCATGAGAAACGAGTATCCTTTTTGCGCAAAGTAACCCAGAATCATAAAATCCATTGTGGATCCGAGATTATCGATGTTGGAAACAAATGCGTATTTGTAACCTGATTCAAGAAGCTTTTCAAGGACACCGGATGTGGATAGTGATGAGAAGATATCGCCATGTCCGGGGGGATTCCATTCAAGTTTGGGATCTGAGGGATATTGAGCAGGAGCAAGTGACGATTTCAAAATTTTTGGAAACATGTGCTGAATAAAGGACTGCGGGAGTGCACTTTTAAGGTCCGGATATTTTTCCAGCGCATTGCAGGTATCGTACTCTGTTTTGAAACTGTTCATTAAGATAAGCGGTATGGAGAAACCGGCCTGTTTGCTGAGACTAAGAATTTGATTGGCCGTTATGTCGAGAAATGAAAGACCGTTTTTCACCGGGATCAGAGACTTTGGTCCCTGAAGCCCCATAGTTGTCCCAAGCCCGCCATTGAGTTTAATAATAACCGTTTGCCTGAGATAATCCCATCCGGATTTATGGTAGTTTTCGAGAGTATCGTACTCAGCGATATCGCTTGAATCTATAGATTCAATTTCCTGCTCACAGATAAAACCTGTCTTCCCGGTTTTCAGTTGGGAATAGAAATGGACAAACTGATTTATTGCAGCACCGGGAAGGTTGTTTTCCTTCATCTTGGCTAAGAATAGTTCCATAGTATTCATCTATCTATAAGATATAATGTTCAGGTATCTTTTTCGGTAATTATTTCCTGATTCTCTTCAGGTCTCTGATCTTAGTAATAGCAAAAAACGGTACATAGCACAGTATATTTTAACCACTTAACTCAGATAGGCTAAAGTGTAGAATATACTATTGGTACCGGTAGTTTTTCACCCATTTCCGCCGATCAGCTTAAGACCTTTTGCAACGAGCACTTTTATAAGTAATGATTCTGGCATGCATTTTATTGTGAGCAATAAGTAAATTTCATTCTTAAAAGCAGCAGTGTCAGCGATATATCAATATCTTGGGGCAGTTCAGTGCATGTATGCAGGAAAAACCGGACACTACTGGTTTAAGAGGTAAATGTGCGTAGATTAAAATTCACCAGCATCAGAGCCGAAAAGATCTTCTTCCTTCTCCTGACTGCGACAATCTGCATTCATGCCCGTGTCTTTACCCTTGAAAAGCTTCTGGAAGAGGTATTGAAAAACTCCCGGGAACTCAGAACGATTGAGCTGGAAATTGAAAATGCCGATGAGGCAGTGCAGATAACGATGAGCGGGGCGATACCACTGGTTTCAGCATCGTTAAACCTGAGCCACTCCAACCCTTATTACCCCTTATCTTCTGCTGATCACAATTATATCAGTGCATCACTTCAAAACGCTCTCCTCGATACCACCACAGGGATTCTCTCTTACGATCAGCTCGATTATGCAAGCAAACTGATGTCAAAGTCATTACTGTTTTTAAGCGATGTAATGAAAAACCCATCCAATTCTGTCGCTGCTTCCATAACCGTCAATCAGCCCCTTTATGCCCAGGGGAAAGTATTCTATGGGGTTAAGATCGCAAAAGCACACCAGAGAACCCTCTTGTGCAAACACTTCCAGGAGAAAATGAGAATTAAAGCAGATGTGACAATCCTTTTCTACAATGCTCTTCTGGCACAAAAAAATGTCGAAATTGCCTATGAAGGGGTTACTCTGGCTGAGGGAACTCACAATCTGGCTTTGGTTACTCACTCTGTGGGAAATGCCAGTGAACTGGATACCCTCAACTCCAGACTGCATCTTGAGAGTGCAAAAATAGAATTGAAGAAGGCTCAAAGTGACCAACGAATCGCCTATGAAACCCTTATCACTAAAACCGGTATCGCCGAATCACCATCGACATTTTCTGTTGAAGGTGAATTTCCTCCTCCGATCTTTGAATTGACTCTCGAAGAGGTGGTCGATAAAGTCAGGAAAAATAACCCCAATCTGGAACAGTTGAGAGGCTTGGCTGAAATCCAGAATCTGCAGATAGAAATGGCTAAAGGAGATTTTCTTCCTGTTGTTTTCGCAGGAGCTTCTGTCGCAAGAATCGGACAGTTCAACAACCTCAGGGATTTCTCAAGTACCAACTGGGGCAGCGACAGTAAAATATTTCTGGGCTTGAACTGGGACATCTTTACCGGCCTCTCAAGGAATCACAAATATCGGCAGGTAAAAAACAATATGCTGATGTTCCAATTGTCTGAGCAGCAGACACTGGAAAATCTCGATCTGCAGACCCGCAAAGCTTACGAGCAGGTGATTATCAGTCGGGAATATCTCGCGGTTGCAGAGGGTGTAATCTCTTTAGCTGAGAAAAGCTATTCCATCGCCAGGAAAGCTTACGAAATTGGAAGTAAAACTCTTCTGGAATATCAGGATGCCGAATTTAAACTCAATAAGGCGAAAACCGAAATGAACAGCGCTCTTTTTAAGTTTCACACTGCTGTGATTAATCTCAGGTTTCTCATGTCTGAACTTTGATTAAACGATTCCTGATTCAACTGCAGGTTCTTCTCTTAGAACCTTCTCTCCTGGTCTCAGATGATGATCTTTGATAAGAAGCATCACCCCAATAAAACCTGATACTGAAAGCACCATCGGGATTGCCCAGAATAGGGGATAGTAAATACTGCTTTCACCAGGCAGCCTGGAAAAATCGGCTGCGAATCCAGCAAGAAGATTTCCGGCGAAACTGCCTATCCCGCCATTGAGCATCGCTGATAACTGGTGCGCCCCGGCACGGGAGTATTTGTCACTTCTGCTGTCCAGGAATATCATGGCAGGGATGAAGAAGTAAGCGTATGTCAGACCATGAAACGCTATCCCGGCAAAAAGTATCGCTCCGCTTGTCTCCGAGAAGAAAATCGCAAACCTTATTATCTCAAAGAGCACGCCGGCCAGCAGTATCTTTTTTAGAGGAAATCTCTTGAGAAAATAGCCCAGTACGGCCAGTCCCAATATCTCAGGTATCTGGCCGATACTTAAAATCGGCATCACTGAGTTCTCGCTGAATCCGAATGATTTAATAAAAGGCGCAGCTCCAAAAATATAAAACCTGTCTACAAATGTAATTACAAGCGATAAAATGGAGATACTGAGCACTTCCGGCTGCAAAAGCACCTTTATTGAATCAATAGGTAGAAGCACTATCTTCTCGTTTTTTCTGGCCAGCCCGACTGGAAGGAATAGAGAATATATGCCAAGTATCACAGAGGAGATTACAGCCACATGAAGAGCGATTCTCAGATCTCCGGAGCCGAATCTTACCCACAGGAAACTTATCGCCCATGCTGAGGCAAACCACCCCAGTGTTCCCCATAACCTTATTCCTCCAAAACTCTTTGCCGCATCAGCAGAGTGGTGGAATGTGATAGCCGCGGTAAGTGCAAAAGTAGGTCCGATTATTGACCAGTAAACCATGTACAACAAAAGTACCGGTACAAAATCCTTCTGAACAGTAAAAACCATCATCACTGCTGCACCGGCGAAATGGGAGATTGCCAATAAGCGTTCTGCACTGATCAGTCTGTCTGCGATAAAGGCGTTCAGTACAGGGGAGATTATCGATGAAACAGCGGATGTTGCCAGGATCCATCCGATCTGGGTACCTGTGAAGTGCAGATAATCTTTCAGGTAGAGGCTTAAAATGGGAATCGTACATCCATTCACAAACAGCTCAAGGAACATCATTGTGCTTAGCTGAAAGTAACTTGATCTGCCCCGTTTACCCATCTTTTACCCGCCAGCTTTTCAGGGATGAATGAGTATACAATACGAGTGTGAGAAATCAAAGTGGAAACGCCTGTAGACAGCGATGATAAAGGCAAATGATGGGAGTTTTTTTAAACACAGATTAAAAGGGTCTTTTAATACTTGACACTTTCAATATCCAGGGCTTTAGCTTTTGCTAAGACTCCTGATGGCTTCCAGAAGTGCGCTTTCCAGTGCCCCGCGCATTACCTCCTCAGCGTATTTGCTGGTGTCCATCGCAGTTTTGGAATTCTGGCTCTCAACCATCATACGACGGGTGTTTTCAGCAGAAAACGGATCAACCAGTATCACTTCCAGTTTTACGTGACCATCAATCGTCTGGGAGAGTGCATGGGATGTTTCTTTTATGGAGAAGTCTTTTATTTCAACCTGAATTATAAATGTAGAGGAACTTGGGTCTGGAGCCAGAACTCCTTTGCTTGAGAATAGTCCCTGAAGAGACTTTTTAATGGAAAGGGGAGAGGAGCAGAGTATCGGAGCCTTGGTTTTTCTACCGGTTCTGGTAAACCCGATCGTATCCATTTTCTCTTCATCGGAACTTCCATAAACTGTTCCCACATAGAACTTAACCGAGGAAGAGATGTTTGGGAAGGAATCGAAGGACTGCAGCGAGGGATCGATCTTCAGAAACTGAAATTTCGGGGATGCATTACCGGAAAAAACAAAAACCAGAAGGAGTGTTGCTACTGTAAGATATTGACGATTAAGCATTTGCAAAAATCCTTTAATGTTGATCTTGAGTTAAGCCGGATGCTGTTTTAAATAGAGTTACAGTTCAAATATAATACCTGTAAGCCTGATAAGTCTAACCGGGATAATCCGGATTGAGATTAAGCGATGTATTATCTCTCAGAGGAGAAACAGTGGCTTAAGAGTTAAATCACCAGAAAACCTGTGGAGAGATGACACTAAAGATGCTAACTCGCTGAAAATTCAGAGAGAGGAAACGATGATTTAAGAAGTTAATTTAGGTAAAATCGTGACTAAAAACGTAATCATTAAACATTTCGCAAATGAAAATTAAAAGAAAGACTCTCCTAAATCGTATGTTTGAAGAATCATTTCAAATTTGTTGATTAAGTCTTTATTGACTCACTATATTTTGTTATTATGGATCATCGCAAAAAAATTTCTAT
>DAOTAZ010000085.1:0-10891 GCA_035382965.1 Chitinispirillaceae bacterium
CTACCCGGAAATGATAAGATTGATACTGGACAAACTTGTCCCGTCACTGTCATGTTCCCTTTCCGTAAAGGTAAGACTTGGACTCAATGACAAGCATGATCTGGAAAAAGTAATCCCTGTTTTCAATGATTTTCCTCTCTCTGAGGTCATTATTCATCCCAGAACCGGCTCACAGGAATACTCCGGATGTGTAGATATCGAAGCATTCAGAATATGTGCTTCTGAGTGCAGACACAGAGTTGTGTACAACGGAGATATTTTCACTGCCGATGATTTTGCAAATCTATCAAAGAGTTTCCCTGAAATAAATCGATGGATGATAGGACGGGGAGTAATTGCAAACCCGTTTCTTCTTCAGGCACTGCGCGGTTGTGATGCAGAACCTGACAGATCCAGGCTAAGATTATTCCATGATGAATTCTACTGTAATGTCTCCAGGATACTCAGTGGTCCGGCTCATGTTCTAGGCAGGATGAAAGGGTTATGGCTTTACCTTGCCGGATCTTTTCCTGAGGAGAAAAGACTGCTGAAAAAGATCCAGAAAACCAAGAGTATAGCTTCATACATGGAGTTGATTGATTCAGTACTCAAATCAGAAGTGTCCTTTAAAGTATACATTTCATAAACACTTTGACACTGATTAAGAATGAATTGCATGCATAGAGTCACAATAGGTATATAAAGCATAGTTTCAGGCCCAGCATTCAACATGTTTTTCCTCTAAACCTTAGTATTTGTGTCGCCAGACCTTAGTAGCAGTAGAGTTGAGCAAACGTTAAAAACCTCAATACCTTATTTTTTTCACACTATTATTAAATAAGGTAATAAGGCTATGGTCATTGGTTTTTTGTATTTGCTACTAAGGTTTAAAGACAGATACTAAGGTTTTTGAGATAAGAATTATTACTAAGGTTTGGACATGTATTTAGACTCGTTTACTGGAACTATTCCTAAAGAGATCCGGTATACAATATTCATTTCTTCTTCCTTCAGTAAAGATTAAGAAGCCAGCTAATCCTGCCGACTTGTAACAGTTTCCCGCAGGGTACTGCACCACGTCAACACTGAGGGGGTGGCGGAAGACCCGCCTGCGCTAAGAAGCTGCGGCGGGGAAATCCTGTGTCTTCTGCGGGCTGGAACCAGGGGAAGAATACGACAGAACGAGGGCACGACAAAACGATAACATGACACCTCTTTAAAATGAAGACTAACACCCCTCCACCAGAGTTACGTCTCAAAAAAAATTCCGCAAATAACCCTCATCCAATCTCGCATTCTTTTAATAAAGCCTATGTTTTTCACCTAAAATTTCAGGTTTCCTATGAATACTAATAAAATTTGCATTATCGGAGCAGGGTCATTCGGGACTGCGCTGGCGAACTGCCTTGCCCTGAATCATCAGAACGAACTTCTCCTTTTTTCCATCGAACCGGATGTAGTCCATGATATTAATGTCTATCACAAGAATAGTAAATACCTCCTTCATACGCAGTTAAGCGACAGAATCGGTGCCACAGCAGACCTTCAGGACACTTTGAAGTGTGACATTCTGATGCTTGCAATCCCATCCCGTCATGTTATGGATTTCGTGCTGGAAAATAAGCGGGTGATAGAGAGTGCCGGTCTGGTAGTAAATCTGGCCAAGGGATTTGGTCGGGATAGCAAAAACATTGCAGAGGATCTTGAGGAGAATATCACCGTGCCGGTGGGCTGCCTGAAGGGGCCAAGTTTCGCTTCGGAGCTTATAAATCACTCCCCTACCGCGTTTACTTTTTCCTCAAGGGAACCACTTTACTTTGAAGAGATAGTTCAGGTATGCAGGGGAACCAATCTGCATCTGGATTTTACAACAGATATGGCCGGGGTAGAGATCCTCAGCATAGTCAAGAATGTCTATGCAATCATACTTGGGATTTTCGATGCCACCTTCAACTCGGCAAATTCGCGGTTTATGGTGTTTACCCGTGCAGTAAACGAGATCCGTTCCATTTTAAGGAGATTCGGAGGGGATCCTGAGACGATATTCAGATATTGCGGCATAGGAGATTTAGGGCTTACATCATTATATGATCTGAGCCGGAACCGGACTATGGGGTTGTTTATCGGGAAGGGATTTTTCACAGGCTCTGTTACTGAAAGCATAGTATTAGAGGGTAAACAGGCATTAATGACCCTCGTTTCATCTGTTGCACCACAGGGGTTTAACCCTGAGTTTCCGATGCTGTGTAATCTGAGGAGATTGCTTGCGGGGCGGATTACGCCTCCTGAGTTTGTTGGTGAGGTGCTGGGGTAAAACCCCATTAAGCCCCAAATGTTTTTCTTCTCGGGGTCGGATCGGTATCGGAATCGGTATCGATTCGCCTGACTATGCGAAACCGACCCATGATTAACTTGATTACTTGATCCTTCTTAAAAATAGAACTCTGGTTTTCATTTGAAAATCTCTCGTCACCGATCCTGATTCCCAACCAAAGCTAACAGTGTACGATCCTGAATTTTTCCCCATTGCCCTTTTCCTGTGCGGCATTTAGTTTTGAGTTGATCTCAAGAAATCATTCCCGGTTGTATTTCCCATTCAGCTTGAAAAGTGTATTCCCTGCATCTCCTTGCACCGGCATTTTCCAGGCTGTAAAGATAATTCCCTTTCAGACAATCTAATTGCGGCCAGTATGCTCCGCCTCTGAAGATCGGGCATACTTTAATTACATCTTTCACCTGGTTATTACACAGACTGGATAGTGGCAGCACCGCATTGTTCAGGTACCAAATAACAAAAGGAGGAAAAGCATGGTTTTTAATGAAAGTCTCAAAGACAGCAACCAGGATATCAGCGATTTAACAACAAATAATTCAGTTATGGAGAAGAAACTGAGGGAAAGAGGAATTACTTTTGACTCTGATGACAAAAAAGATCCTTTGAGATACAACAGGACACTTAAGATGTATATGGAGTTTGAACAGATCGATCTTCCATCAAATGTAGTCAGATCTTTTTTTCCTCCCGATTACAAATTCCCGTCACTGGAGGAGATGAGTCGGAAGGAACTGAAGGAGAAAGTTAATGATATCCTTCAAATTCTGGAGAAGAATCATGTTAATATTGTTCTTTCTGATGGTGTTCCAGACAGTATTTATTACAAGTATATCCTCGATGATGTCCTTGATGACACAGTACCGGTCTCCTCAGAAAGCATACAATTTATAACTTATATCGGGTGCAATGGATATTGCGAAGAATGTTTCCAGAAGGACTATTGCGAGATAGAAGAGGAGGAAGAGGAAGCTTGAGCTATTAAGATATCTGCTGCGAAAATTCAATTGCAAAGTATTGCCTTTTCTGATAATATGAAGAAAGAGGTTGAACTCACTGAAATTTTTGGGGAAAAGAGAAGTTGTGCTGATTTATACATTGAAAATCAGCGTTTTTTGCCGCATGAACTATATTTATTCTGTTCAGATATGCGCTTCTGATCTGGACTAATATACAAATCTTTTCTCACCCAGGAGTTATTCCATGGCACGACTGACCTCCATCGTCTTCCTGCTTACGGCTGTCTTTACTGTTGCTGGTGAAGAGTGGTTTTTCCAGAGTCCTTTTCCCGATGGTTCACCAATACAGGGTATTTTCCCGCTCTCCTCCGATACGCTGGTTATAATCGGGTATGACGGCACAATTTCGTTGAGCCCCGATATGGGCAGAACATGGGAAATAAGGCCCAGACTGTTTCTTGGTGATGGCTTTCAAGCTGCCATGTTTCCTTTTGACAGGGAAAACATATGGTTTTTGATGGAGAGAAATGGCAGTAAATATGTATCAAAGATAAACATTTTCGAATCAGTTGTGGATACAATCAAAATCGGAAAAAACACTATTCGCAACATTTATATGCTTTCTCCTGACAGCGGATGGATAGTTGGGTCTTCCGACCTGCTAATGAAAACAATGGATGGTGGGAAGACATGGGAATCGGTGCCTTCAGGACAATCCACCTCATGGTATGCCGCACATTTTGAGGATTTCAACACAGGATGGATTGTGGGTTTTGACGGGAAAATAGCATTCACTCAGAACGGGAAAAACTGGGTCCTTCAGTCAAGCAAAACCACCCAGCAACTGAATGCTGTCATCTTTGTGAGTGACAGTATCGGATTTGCAGCAGGTAATAAGGAAACCATACTCAAGACTGTAAACCGGGGTACTACCTGGACCTTAAAGCAGATCGATACTACCAAATCAATAGCCAGGATTTTCTATCTTGACAGCACTCTAATTGCTGTCAGCGGTAATGGAGCAATATACCGGTCAACTAATCTGGGAGAGGACTGGATCACTGTAAATGATTCAGCAATTTCCAACGTGGAATCGGTTCTTTTCACGGATTCATCGACCGGCTACCTGTCAAAAACCGGTGATATTGCCAAAACAGAAGATGGCGGGAAAACCTGGAATTTTCTCTTTAAACCTGTGGTGAATGATTATCTCAGAGCGGTATGTGCAGTAGACAGCAATACAGCTTTTGCGGCAGGTGATTCAGGTGTTATCGTTTCCACCAAAGATGGCGGCAATAGCTGGACTTTGCATGAAACCGGATTTACAGGTAATTTTTTTGGTATCCATTTCCCTACCCCAACCCATGGCTGGGCAGTGGGAAACTCAGCCACTATTTTTCACACATCTGATGGGGGAGAAACCTGGGAAGAGCAGGGAAACCCCTTCTCATCAGTTTACGACTTTAATGCTGTAAAATTTATCAACAATGACACAGGATTAGTAGCGGGAACCAAGGGAGCACTTCTCCGTACCACCGATGGTGGTAAGAACTGGGAGATTTTAGACAATCCATCAACATCCTCTACAATCGTTTTTAACTGCATTCAGATGCTCAATGCACAAACAGCTTTTCTTGGTGCCAGCAGAGGAGAGCTTTACAAGACAGTGAATTGCGGAGAATCCTGGGCAAGAAAAACAATCAGCGCACCGGGTGGTGTAACCCCGATTATAGAAGATCAATACATTCTTAATGTCTGTTTCCTTGATGAACAGACCGGCATTGTCACAACATCAAACGCCCGCTTCTGGTATACCAAAAACGGAGGAAGTACATGGGCTTACCACTCAACACCCACCACCTCTTACAACTCTTACGTATCGGCATCACTTGACACTTTTTTCATTCTCTACGGCAACAGTTTTATCAAAACAGACAAGGAATTTCAGGCCTTTTCACCAATCAAAAACCTGGGTGCAAATCTTTTTGCTATAGATTTCAGTGGTAACACCGGATGGGCTATAGGCACTATATATGGACTCTCTGCCGCAACTATTATGAAGATAAAGCTGAAAGAGGACATTGCTGTCAATTCAACGGTAATCAGCCGTAAAAAGATGACTAATAATATTCGGTATAAAAAAGAACTCCCATTCTCAATAATTCCTCTTTCGCCGGATGATAAGATATTTACTCTGTCAGGAAGATTAGTACGTGATCTCAAGCGGCCGGGTTCACCTGCTGTAATTAAAAGGGTGGCTCCGGGGGTGGATGAGAAGTGAGAGCCATCAGCCCTGCTACTTATTCTTAAGCAGGATATAATTCTTAAAGCCCCCAAGCTGTCTTCCCCCGAATACTTTCTGCTCAAGAAAAGTAAGGATGCGGTATTTAAGCCTGTCATGCTTATGCCGCACTGGAGATTTTCCTGTGTACTGAAGCTGATCTTTCCAGTCCATCCGGGCAATCCAGGGTTTCATTACCTCAGGGTATGTTCCTTTGTATAGAGACGCCCTTTCCAGGGAGCCATAGTTGAAACTTTTTTTCTCATCAGCAAATGCCGCGTCTGCCCGTTTTTTCCCCCAGTGAGTTGTACACATCTCCTTTGTCTTGGAGTACATAAGTGAGGGAGGACGGACCCATCCGTAATGGAAGATCTCTGCATCCACATTCGCAACTCTTATCTTCTGACCGTTTCTCCGGAATGACTGCGCACTCTCCCAGGATTCTATCCCCAGATGATTCTTGATAATTCTGATCTCCCGTGGGTACCACGCGTGACTGACATAGTAATGATCGTAGTCTCCCCAGAAGTGTTTGTACTTGAAGAGCAGCCCTTCGACTTCAGAATCATTTAAAAGTTCTTCACATCTCTTTTGAATTACAGGGAGATATTTCTCATGCACCACTTCATCAGCCTGAACATAGAAACACCAGTCCCCGGAACACTCTTTGAGGGCGATATTGGTCTGCTGGCCGTGAATATGCCCCTTGAGCTTCTCTCTGTCAGTCCATTCAGTGTCGATAATACGCACCCTGGGATCATTGATTTCTGCAACGATCTCCCTGGTCCTGTCATCATCATCACCCTTGCCGATAGCAATGATAAATTCATCACAGACAGGAAGAATCGATTTAATCGACTCTGCAACAGGATAGTAGAGTTTCTGGGCATTGCGCGCAAAGGAGAACCCGCTAATTTTCATCAGTCCAGCTCCATTCTTTCTTAAAGGCTTGTGCACTGAAAAATTTACAGTGCAGTAATATCATTTATGCTTTCATGTACCGCTATCAGTTAGTTTTAAGTGTCCTGTACTATAAAAAAATCTCATCTTCTACCATATACCTTATCAGTACAAGCGCTCCGAACAGTATAATGTTTCCTGAAAAATAGTTAAAAAGAAATCTACCACTCATTCATTCCAGATTCCGGATCTGGATTTCTTGCGTGCTTTTTCTCCCACATTTTGGCATACT
Organism: Chitinispirillaceae bacterium; assembly: GCA_035382965.1. Taxonomy (GTDB): domain Bacteria; phylum Fibrobacterota; class Chitinivibrionia; order Chitinivibrionales; family Chitinispirillaceae; genus JAAYIG01. The sequence goes on from DAOTAZ010000085.1 coordinate 6,744, forward strand.
TGGCAAACACATAAAACGACACTATAACCGAGTTGATCAACCCTTTTGGTCCTGCAAGAAAACCGCCTTGAAAAAAGAAACATTTAACAAAACGGACAAGCGGGTTCAGGATAAGATGCAGAAGTATAGTAAAATCACTCCTGTCCGGCTTACTGCCTGCTGACTGGGAGGAAAACCTGTTCATCTTTTCTATCTGATGGGTGAGATCACGATAGGTGAAATGAATGATATCATTTTTAAGATGCATCGTTGATGCATCCCTGTTCATCACCACTTTGTAATGTGGCTCTTCCCCACCCCATGAGCCTTTTGTGCGGTCAAATAACCGGATCTTTGTATCAGGGTACCATCCGCAGTATTTGAAAAAACCATTTACATAGTAGTTCAACCGGTTCACTGTGTAGGAATCAGCAGTAAAGCCGTCCCTTTTCATGGTATTTATCTTCTCTGCCAGTGATGGTGTAACTCGCTCGTCAGCATCCAGGAAGAATACCCACTTGTGGGATGCCAGACCTGTGGCATAGTTTATCTGTTCGATTATCTTATCCGGTTTGCGCTTGAATATTCTGGATGTGTAGCGGGAAGCGATCTCCAGGGTTTTATCGGTACTGAAAGAGTCCACCACAACAATTTCGTCACAGAAAGGTTTGAGGGATTCCAGACAGGCTTTGATGCTTTTTTCTTCATTGAGGGTGATGACTACACCGGAGATTAATTCCATTGGAAATCCAGAAGATGCCTTTTTTAAGGATTGAGTTAATTTGTTGAAAAATAATAAATCACAGTACCAATGAAGGTGATTTACTGCTCAACCTGCTTAAGCGATTATAAAAACAAAAAAGCAGTCTGTCCCCAATCATATTTTCCTGATTGCAGGGTTCCGGTAATGCTTCGGTCTTAATAGATCCACTTTATAAGGAGAATTATAGATGATCCCTCAATCCCAGAAATCCCTCATGTTATCCGGCTCTCTGTACGATCCCCGTGATCCTGAGCTTTCAGAGGAACGGCTCAAGGCAAGGCTTTTAATAAAGGCTCTGAATGATTCAGGGGAGGATCAGTCTGAGGAGCGCAGCTGGATTTTAAAAGAGCTTCTCCCCCATGCCGGTAAAGGGCTCTGGATCCAGCCGCCCTTTTACTGCGATTACGGGTATAATATCAAAACAGGTGAAAATGTCTTTTTTAATTTCAATTGCGTGGTGCTCGATGTGATGCAGGTGACAATCGGGAAGATGTGCCTTTTCGGGCCTGGAGTACAGATTTATACTGCCACTCACCCGATGGATCACAGGCAGAGAGCCTCGTGGCTGGAGTACGGGAAGCCGGTAACAATTGGTGATGATGTGTGGGTGGGTGGAGCAGCGGTGATCTGCCCGGGAGTTAGTATTGGAAGCAGGAGTGTCATAGGGGCAGGAAGCGTGGTAGTGAAGGATATACCGGAGGATGTTTTTGCGGCAGGGAATCCGTGCAGGGTTATCTATAGTTTGTTGAATAAATAAAAAATTAAGAATAATCAGCATCTGCAAATAACTCCAGTGAAGCTAGGAAGTGATAAAATCTACTTAAGCGATTATAAAAGTAAAAAAGTAGTCTGTCCCCAACTCACACCTTGGAGATTTCGAGATGAGCGATAAAGATATAGATGCATATTATCAATCATCAGCCCGTTCTCTTGATGATCTGAAAAAGGCAATAGAGTATCTGGATAAAGACAAGGATGCAGAGGACAGGTGGGTTCGTCTTGATGCTGTGGCAAAAAGGTTCGAAGTCTCATTCGAATATTTCTGGAAATTTCTGAAAGCTGCGGGAGAATACTAGGGCAGTGAAGTATTAGGACCAAGGCCTGCTATTCTGGAGGCAGCAAGGTACGGCTGGATCGAAAACAAGGAAAACTGGGCTGGTTTTCTGGAAGCCAGGAATGCTGGAGTTCGCGACTGCTTTGGTTTATCTTCTGAAGAGTATGCTGAAATAGCCCGTAGTTTTCTTATTGCCGCTAATGAATGTATCATAAGAATTAAACATGAGTTATTTCCCGATAAAGTATAATCCCACAGTCCCCCCTTTTCTCAGCGCCATCTGCGTCTCTGTGTACTTTGCGCTCTCTGCGTTTTAAATACCTGGAACAAAGCTCTCAGATCATAAATTGCCTGGTCCCTCCCCTTTCAGGGCTAAAAAACCGGGTTCCTCTCCCCCTAACTTACTCTCCTCTTTTCCTGCTCAGCATCAGCAGTGCCTGTAATCGAAAAGGAGAAATGAAGAAATGGGACGACCGGCCCGTTTGTTGCTCATTTTCATTTTTTTGTTCAAAAAATTCACCCAGTACATCTTGGAATACCTTAATTTATTTATGATGTCTGGACTGATATTATAGAATAGGATCTCTTGCAATGGATGAGTTGTCCGAGACCGTTTCACTGTCAGAGAGTGAAATGCTGCCGGTTGAACTGCCTGAACCGGAAATGATTGCCTCCGGAGTTGTAAAATCAACACTGGGCAAAGGAGGCGCGTCGGTTGTATACAAAATCTGGAATCCCCAACTTGAAGTTTTCAGGGCTGTAAAGCTGTGGCGTCTGGTCCAGACCGAAAAATCTCTCAGCCGCTTTGAGCAGGAGATTAAAATAACCGCCAAGCTCAAACACCCGAATATCGTTGAGATCTACAGTGCCGGCAAATGGAATGGCTTGCCATACATGGAAACAGAGCTGATCACAGGGCATGATCTTAAAACCCTTATCAATCTGCGAGGTGCTTTTCCGGAAATCGTAGTATCTGCAATCGCCCTCTGTATCTGCCGTGCTCTTATTTATGCGCATAACCACCTCTACAATCTCTCAGGCGCCACATACAGAGGTGTAGTACACTGCGATATCAAACCGGCAAATATCATGATATCCGATTCCGGAGTTGTCAAATTGATGGACTTTGGAATTGCCCTTCCTTCAAACAACACAAACCACTCAGAAGGCAGTTCTGTTATAGGCTCTTTGCAATACATGGCACCGGAACAACTGGAATCAAAAACCGTTGATCCAAGAAGTGACCTTTACTCCCTCGGAGTCCTCCTTTACGAGCTTTATTCCGGCCAGAAAGCATTCCCGGCCGACACTCGCGAAAAACTGATACAGAAACGGAAAGCCGATGATTTTGTTCCACTGGATTGTCTCGATGTAAACATTTCCCAAAAGGCCAGAAGCTTAGTTGAAAAACTGATGCAGAAGGATCCGGAAAAACGTTTCCAGAGCGCATTTGAGCTTATGGAGGAGTTACAGAAGGTTTACTGGAAAAGTACCGATCTTCAACCCCACAAAATCATATCCGGTTTTCTTGAGGGCGGGAAAATGGAGCTTAAAAAAGAGAGGGATCTCAAAAAACTCCTCATTCCGGTACTGTCAGGCGTCTGCATCCTGTTCATTGCTGTTTTTCTGATTACAGGCATCAGTAAATCCGACAGATCATCAAAGGCCAAAGATGTAAAGTCTGTTCCCGTCTCATCAAAGATTGACAGTAGACAAAACATAAATCAGGTCGATAGAAGCAAACAGCCTGAAGAAACAATTAAATCCCGTGCAGTTTCCAGCTCAGGTACTGTTCCGGTAAAAACTACTCCACAAAAGCCAAAACCGCAGATTAAAAAAGAGGTATCAAAAGTTCAGAAGAGAGAACCTGCCCCTGCAGTAGAAAGCATAGTAAAAGAAAAAGCAGAAGAAAAGGCTGCTGTAACCCCGGAATTGATTCTGGATAAAATAAGCATTCTGATAAAAGAAGGAGAAATTTCTTCTGCCGAAGGAATGGTTCATGAGAATTCACTAAATGATGGTGAGTATCATCTTTTGCATGCAGAGATACTGTTTAAAAAGGATCAGTTAAAAGCTGCCATGGCAGAAGCAGAGAAAGCCCTGCGTGTACCATCGGGCCGGCTCTCATCTACAGAGCTCAGGAACAGATTTTTGTACCTTAAAGCATGTATTCTGGCCTCAGAATATGACAGGTTTCCCCAGGAGCAGTCCGGGCAGGCTGCCATGGAGGCCTGGTATGAAGTCAAGTATGCCTATCGTTCCAATGTGTCGCATCCTTATTATGTCAAGGCTGACAGGGAGATTCGCAGAATCAGTTCATCCATTCAATAGCACAGTCAAATGGAGAGAGTT
>DAOTAZ010000086.1:0-10836 GCA_035382965.1 Chitinispirillaceae bacterium
ACACTCCTTTTTCTCTGTTAGGATACTCAACTCTGGAATGAAAAATCCCCTGCAAAACCGGCATGAATCCTTCTATAATCTCATCCAGATCCCGTAAAGTCAAATCGCTCTGATCCAGTTGTGATGAAATAAACTTGTCTCTGATAATCTTTTTCACCAGCTCACGCAGAAGCTTGGGAGAGCTTGTTCCCAGACTCCTCGATGCAGCTTCGACTGAATCAGCCAGCATGATAATCGCAGCCTCCCTGGTCTGCGGAATCGGTCCGCTGTATGCAAAATCCTCGGGCTGAACCTGCTTGTGCTGATCCTGCTCAAGCGCCTTTTCATAGAAAAAGGAAATCGTACTGGTTCCATGATGCTGCATGATTATATCCTGAATCACCTTGGGAATACGGTGCTTACGTGCCAGTTCAACACCATCCTTTACATGCGAGCATATTATCAGAGCACTCATCGAAGGCGCCAGCTTGGTATGCCTGCTTCTGTCTACCGTCAAACAGTTCTCAACAAAATAATCCGCCTTCTCTATTTTTCCTATGTCATGGTAGTAAGAAGCCACCCTGGCCAGGAGCGGATTGGCACCTATCCTCTGGGCTGCGGATTCTGCCAGGTTCCCCACAAGCACACTGTGATTGTAAGTTCCCGCAGCCTCAATAGAGAGCCTCTTTAAAATGGGATTATTCATATCCGAGAGTTCCACAAGAGTCATATCAGTAGTGATATCAAAGAACCTCTCGAAAACCGGTGTAAACATCATCGCCAGGAAAATTGACACGATCACACTGATAAGCAAAAGTCCGTAATTCTGGAACAATTCAACGACTGACATCTTAAAACCAATAATATGCCAGATAGAAATCACAATCATATAGATTATTGCAACAGGAGCAATCACCTTGAAGAAATGCCATCTGTAGCGGATATTACATCCCATAAAGCAGGCGATAATCCCCCCCAGAAAAGCATAGAGAAAAAAGAAATGGTTAAAGCCCATTATCATTCCGAAAAAGATGCTCACAAAAAGAGTGAAAATGAAGCTGATCTCCAGACTGAAAAGAATCGATGCCAGAAGGGAACCGGTAGAAAGAGGGATCAGATATTCCGGCACCAGAGACCCCATCTCACTCATCCCCTCGAACAACTTCGGCGCAATCAACATCCCCGCCCTGATTATAAGAAGCTGCAATACCAGCAGTAAAGCAAGGGCCATAAGATGTTTGCTGTTTTTCATGAGCTTCTGATCGAACCTTCTTATGTAAACAGCAACAAAAAGGAGAGGCAGCAGCGTCAATAGCAGCCGTCCTGCATTCCCGGCCTTCACTTTGCGCTTCTCCTGAACATTTCCCAGCACATCCAGTGCTCTTTGCAGAGAACTGAGTTTCTGGATCACCTCTGCTGTGACTTCCTGATGTTTTCTTACAATTTCGGTGTCTTTTATAACCTTGCCGCTTATCTCCAGGATATCCTGAGTTGCCTTCTGACGACGCTGCATCGTAGCTGCCCCGTTTACTCTCACATTGGGACGGCAGTATGCAAAAAGCAGCTCGTAGATTGTGTTGAGCGCTTCATCATCAAGCTTTCTGACATTCCTCAGACGCTTTATACAGTTCTCCAGAGCTATTTCCTTAACCGGGATTTCCTCTGTGGAGACTGTCTTTTCTACTGAATCACGCCTGAGAGAAACATACTCACGATCATAGAAAAGATGCTGCTCAAAAGATGTATTATATGTCGACCTGAGCTGAGTCAGCTTTTTCATGTCCGGAACAAGCAGCACTGCAGAGATTCCCTTTTCAAGCAGTTCGTCTGCCAGCAGCATTGCATCATCGAGCAGATATGGGCGTCTCAGAAGGATGTTGAATGTGTTTTCAGATATCTCCTTCGAAAATGTCTGCCTGATAAGGCTTTTTGCAGAATCTGTTGCTTCCCTGTCCAGATGTTTGATTATGGCGTTACGAAGTTCAAAAAACCTGTTATTTACCGTCTTTCTGACACCTGTATCATAATCAAGCACAGCCAGAACCTGACTCATCGCCTTCTTTCTCTCCTTCTCAAGCTCCTCCGGAGACCTCACAATGTCAAATGTGAAGGGGGCGATTATTGTTTCTTTTGCGGCTTCACCAAGTTTTGGAAGATCAAAGGATTGGACAGTTTCGGTATAAGGGAAAAGAAGAACGACAGCGAGGATTGTTCCAAGAAGAACAAAAAGCGGCGGGGAGAGAAACGATGGCAGGCGAATCCGGAACTTATTTCCAATACGGATCACTTTCAGAGACCGTGTGTCCCTGCGTGTTTTCTTGGAACCCTTTAACATGTCAGAGCTGATCAGATTTCCTCTCCGAAAATGTTACCCTGGGGAAACATCAGTCTCAAATCGAGCTTACGCATTTCCCTCTGGGTTATACTGTAATGAAAATACATACTTTTCATCCTGTTTTCAAAAATCATCGGGAAAAAGCTCCCCTGAACAGGACCGTTAAGCCGGGAAAAGAACAACGGAATTCATCATGAAAAAAAGTTCTGCACCGGGTTCTCCCGTGCTTTTTTGTGGTATCGAAGAATCTGTCTTGTAAAGATCAGATCCCGTGATCCGGGGGTTTCACCAGACAACCTGAAATTGCTCCTGAGCTGTCTGCTCATGAGCAATTTCACAATCTTGCAGAGAAGCCTCTTAGCTCCTGTTCTTGTAGGTAAGTACTGTTATCTGCGCCGGAAAGATGGTGCCTTGTCAATTACAGCTTTCAGCCAGACTGCACCTCTGATTACTCGGCAGCTTCCTCGGAGTCTGCATTCAGGCTGTTAAGCTCTTCCTTCTGCCCATCAAGCTCTTTTTGTTTTCCCTGAAGCTGCTGCTCAAGAGCTATTCTTTCCTGACGAAGCTCAGAGAGTTTCCTCTCGGCGCTCTCAGCGGCTGATCTTGCTTCTTCCAGCTTCCCAGTTTCTTCAGTGGTCGGTTTTTTCGTACATCCGCTCAACCCCCATAACAGCAAAGAACCAATCAGAAGTACACGGGAAAGAGTACGTACAACAGACATTGAAACCTCCTGTTTATTTCGGAAAGTAGTATTCCAGTTCAAGTAGTTTTTATATAATAGTTTCTAAGTAATTGGCAAGTCAAGGAAAATAGGCATAGAGAAACCTCCCTTTGATCCCTGTTTTCCACTCCCGGCAGACATCACCCCTTTTCCTCCTCAAGCCTGACACCCAGCTCGCTTAGCTGTTTCTGAGCAACAGTATCAGGAGCATTGTCCATCAAAGAGATGCCGGCAGTCGTTTTAGGAAAAGGAATAGTGTCTCTTATGCTGTCCAGACCAAGCATCACCATCACCAGTCGGTCCAGACCAAATGCTATTCCCCCATGAGGAGGAGCACCAAATGTCAAAGCTTTCAGAAGAAACCCGAACTTGTTCTCAGCCTCTTCTGTGCTGATTCCCAGAAGATTAAATATCTTCTGCTGAACCTCTCTGCGGTGTATTCGAATACTCCCCCCACCCAGTTCGAAGCCATTAAGCACCAGATCGTATGCGCGTGAACGCGCCTTATAGAATTCAGGTGTGTCAAGAAGGTTTATATCACTTTCCAGAGGAGCTGTGAATGGATGATGTACTGATGTATAACGCTGCTCCTCCTCACTGAATTCAAACAGAGGGAAATGATTCACCCATAGAAACCGGAAGTCATCTTTAGAGGTAAGATTTTTCATTCTGGCAAGTTCAAGGCGCAACTGTCCCAGAGATGTGAAACAGATTTTCTCCGGGGCGGCTACAATAAACACCATATCTCCTGCTTTAGCCCCGGTCTCTTCCATAAGTGAAGTTATTTCACTTTCGGAAAGGAATTTTTTCGAGGGCCCTTCCACCCCCTCATCTGTAATACGCAGCCATACGAGTCCTTTTGCACCGAATCTACCGACAAGAGCCGTAAGATCGTCAATGTTACGACGTGTCAAGTCGGCGAAACCGCTGGCAGCTATAGCAGCAATAAAACCTTTGCTTTCGACAACAGAACTGAAGACCTTAAACCCAGATGCAGAAAAGATAGAGGTGACATCCTTTATCGGCAGGCCGAATCTGATATCCGGTTTGTCACATCCATAGGTGCGGAAAGCTGTCTGATAGGTCATGCTGGGAAACGGCTGAGGGATCTCCCTACCCAGGCAGTTTCTGAAAAGAGTTACCATAAGAGTTTCGAAAATCGAGTAGATATCGTTCTCATCGATAAATGATAACTCCGCGTCTATCTGAGTGAATTCCGGCTGACGGTCAGCCCGCAGATCCTCATCCCTGAAACATCGTGCTATTTGAAAGTACCTGTCGAATCCGGAAACCATAAGAATCTGTTTATAGGTTTGCGGAGATTGAGGAAGCGCGTAAAACTTACCCTTGTTAAGGCGGCTTGGCACAAGGAAATCTCTCGCCCCCTCAGGAGTACTTTTCATAAGAATTGGTGTTTCTATTTCCGTAAAACCGTTACTCCACATGTATTTTCGTACTTCTTCGGTGACCTTGTGTCTGAAGAGGATATTTTTCTGCAGGGATGGGCGACGGAGGTCAAGATAGCGGTAGCGAAATCTGTGTTCCTCTGACTCCGAGATGTCAGGATCATTAATATGTAATGGCGGAGTGGCGGAGGTATTGAACACCTCCAGTTCTTTTGCAACGACTTCTATCTCTCCGGTGACCATGCGCGGGTTTGCCATATTACCCGGGCGTTTCCTCACCATTCCCATCACTGCTATTACATATTCATGCCTTAGCTGAGAGGCATCTTCGGCCAGATTCGCATCTGATTCTGGACTGAAAACAACCTGTGTAATCCCCTGTTTGTCTCTCAGATCGATAAAGATTATTCCACCATGATTACGCCAGTTGTGTACCCATCCATTGAGAATTACCGTCTCACCATCATTTTTGGCAGTCAGTTCACCGCAAGTGTGAGTTCGATGCCAGGCAGTTTTAAGACTCATCTTTTCACCTCATACAGGAAATATTCAAGAGCCTGAAAAAATAACAACTGCCCGTGAAGGGATAAAGAGGGAGGGGTACTCTTTTTTGGGAGAAGATACTGGTATGGTTCATGCAGGGAAATTCCTGTTAGTCCGGATATCGGGCATATTATCATATGTATAGTTGTTTGCAGGAGGGAAAAATGGTCACTGTTTTTGCTTCCTAATTTTTTTGATGAAAGCCTTGGAGTACAGAAACTATTTTGAATGCGGTTAAAATTTTTAAGGATTAAACAAGTCTCATCTTCCAAACAAATCGGAGAGAAAAAATGAAAACACCCAGATTACTCATAGTGGATGATGAGGAAGCCACACTTTTTGGTTACACCAAGTATCTGACAAAAGGTGGTTTTTCAATAGAGACTGCAAAGTGCCTTAAAGACGCAAAATCATTGATATCCTCTGAACACTTTGATGCAATTCTCCTGGATTTGAAGCTTCCGGATGGAAATGCCATAGAGTGGATAGGAGAGCTTCACAGTACATACGAGAATCTTGCAATCATAGTAATAACCGGTCTGAGCGATATCCCGACAGCGGTTAAGGCCATGAAATATGGCGCCCACAATTTCCTCACCAAGCCGGTAAACATGGATGATCTGGTAATAAGCATTAAAAAGAGTCTGGAGGTAGAGGAACTCCGCAGAAGGGACTCCATTTATCAGCGTCTTGCCCCTCAGAAAGCGGAACCGTTTTTTGGCAACAGCCCTGCAATAGAGAAAATCATTCAATATGCCAATGTTGCCGCGATGAACAACACAGTTGTGCTGCTTCATGGGGAGACCGGTACCGGAAAAGGGATTCTTGCCCGCTGGATACACGATCACAGTGCCCGTAAAAACGAGGCTTTCGTAGAAGTAAACTGCTCGAGTCTCAAGGGCGAACTGCTCAGAAGCGAGCTTTTCGGGCATGCCAAAGGAGCATTCACTTCTGCTATAAAAGATCGTCCCGGACTCATCGAGGTTGTTGACGGTGGAACATTGTTTCTGGATGAGATCGGGGATATGGATCTTGAGGTACAGGCTCAGCTTCTGAAAACAATTGAGGAGAAATCCTATCGCAGGATCGGCGAAAACAAGGTCCGTACATCCGATTTCCGACTTATCTGTGCCACAAACCGCAACCTGACCGAAGCATCTGTAAACGGCAGCTTCAGAAAAGATCTCTATTACCGCATCTGCATCTTCCCCATTAACCTTCCGCCACTGCGGGAGAGAAAAGAGGACCTGCCGGGGCTGATAAAGCACATTCTGGTCAGCTACTCTTATGACAAATTCCCCCTGGACAACAAGGTGATTGAAACCCTGATCAATTATCCCTGGCCGGGAAATATAAGAGAACTCAGAAACATGCTGGAACGCGGACTTCTTCTGGCCCAGAACGAACCTCTCTCAGTTGCTCATTTCCCCGGACTTGAGAAAACAAGCACTCCAGGGCAGAAAGAGTTAACCTACACATGGAATCTCGAAGAAATTGAGAGAAACCATATAATGCTTGCACTGAAACATTTCAGCGGCGACAAATACGAGACAAGCAACGCTCTGGGGATCTCTCTTTCCTCTCTATATCGTAAACTCGATAAGATCCAGCAACAGCAACAGACCCCAGCATAAGTTCTCATTTTAGAAATACTTTCTCATTTTGGGAAGCACTCTCTCTCACTGCAGGAGTTCTCCTGCAGTGTATCTCTGTTTTTCTCTCTTGGCACAATATTTGTTGTCTAAAAGGATTCACCATTTCCTGGAGCCTTTATGATTCACAATTCCGTTTACCAGAAACCAGTAAATTATGGAGTTCCAATCATGAACAATGAGCGCTATCTCGATTTCCTGAAATTCGCTCTTCATCGCATAATCGAAACCGCACTTCTCTATGAATCCCAGGCAAAGACTTGTAAAGATTCCAAAAACAAACTCTTCCTGTACTACCTGGCAGGAAAAAAACGTGTTCAGCACGTTGTACTGGAAATGCTTGCTACCAACAATCGCGAAAAACCGATTTCATTCAACGATTACAACAATATCAGCATTTCTGATGAAAATAAGAGTGTAGATCTTACTAACTGCACTCCGGAGGCGATACTGAGATTTGCAAACAGCAGAGCCGAAAAGGATCTTAGCCTCTATATCAGTCTTGCCGCTCTGGAAGAAGACGATAAAACTAAAAAACTCCTTGTTACTCTCTCCAAGCTATCCAAAGATTTTATTCAGGATATAACTTCCGGTTATTCAAAATTCACAATGGAGAGAACGAAAACTCCTCCCTACTCCGGTCCTGAAATAAGGATCAGAAAGAAGCTTCAGGAAAATACAATCTCCAGTTGAGGAAAAATGAGGAGATGAAGTCGAGTAACCCGGTTCTGAATTCATTCCGTTTTCTCCGAATTCATGAAAGCTGGGTGATTATAATCTTTCTGATTGTCTGGTCATTCCGGAAAGATGCCCTCCCCTTTTACGTTCCAGTTCTCCCCTCTGACACATCTGTATGGTGGGGAATTGCAGGAGTTGCAGGTCTTCTGCTCTCTTTGATCCTGCATGAAACCGGACATATCCTGGCCGAATACAGGTATGGCATCTCTCCAGGAATACGAATCCTGATGCCCTTTGGAGGGATATCAGACGAAAAGAGAAACTTCGATGACGGCAAAGCACTTATTCCTGCACTCTCAGGCCCCATGTCAAGCATAATCACAGCATGCCTGTGGTATTGTTTATTCCTGATCGGATTGCACAGGAACTGGCCCGGACCACTTCTTTTTATTCTCGATCATCTTGCAGCCATCAATATCATAATCGCGGGAATAAACCTTATTCCTGCTTCTCCTCTTGATGGAGCTGTAATTCTTAAATCCGCACTTTTTATGTATACAAAGAGTCATCGGACTGTTTCGAATATATCAAGACTCAGCGGACATTTTCTTGCAATTATTCTGATTGCGGGTGGAACCGTGGTTGTTTACAGAGGGTCATTGGCATTTGGAATCTGGTGGATACTTACAGGAGCCATACTTAGAGAGGGAATTGTGTTGTCAAGAAAACAGTTTTCACTCAGAGATAATCTTGAAGGGGAGAAGGTCTCACAATTCATGAGACTGAATCCGGTAACTGTACCTTCACAATTGCCAATAGATCAGTTTGTTACATCCTATCTTTACAGATATCATTCCGGAATTTTTCCTGTCACTTCCTCCAATCAGATTCTGGGCTGTATCACTTCGGAAAAAATAAGAAATATTCCGGAGAGCTCCTGGAGTAGTCTCACTGTTGCTGATGCAACAGACATTTGTGACGAAACCAATTCCGTCTCCTCCTCTGCCGATGTTATACAGGCGATAGACATGATGTGCAAAAATGCGACAGGAAGACTTCTGGTGATAGATAGCGGGGAGCTTGCAGGAATTATAACTCTGAAAGACCTGCTCCCGTTTTTCTCCCAGAAAATAGATCTCAGGGAAGAAGCTGCCGGAAAAGAAGTGGAAAAACTTCCATCAGTTCCGGAGACTTCCCGAACCAGGCAGACTGGTTATCCGGATTCATTAAAAAAACCTGAACTGCAGACCCTCAGGAGAATTTCTGCTGATCAACAGGTACAAGCAGATCTTCCATAATGCTTCTGGCTGCAACTTTTCCAGCCCCCATAGCAAGGATGACAGTTGCGGCACCTGTAACGATATCTCCCCCTGCGTAAACGAATTTTTTCGATGTACGCCCGTCTTTTTCATCTGCCTCAATTGTACCCCGTTTAGAGATCTTTATATCAGGAGTAGACATAGATATCAACGGATTAGGAGAGTTTCCAATAGCAATAATTACTACATCACATGGAATATCAAACTCGCTTCCCTGTACAGGAATGGGGCGGCGTCTTCCCGAGGAGTCTGGCTCGCCAAGCTCCATGCGTATACAACGAACCGCCTGCACAAAACCATTGCTGTCATCCAGGATTTCAACAGGGTTGCAAAGGTAATTGAAAATTATTCCTTCCTGTTTTGCATGATGAATTTCCGCTTCCCTTGCCGGCATTTCCTGTTCACTGCGTCTGTACACAATGATCGATTTCTCAGCACCAAGACGCAGAGCGGTTCTGGCGGCATCCATAGCGACGTTTCCGCCACCAACAGTCACTACGTTTCTGCCTCTCATGATCGGTGTAGGTGAATCTTCCAGATATGCTTTCATCAGATTGCTTCTGGTCAGATACTCATTTGCAGAGTATACACCTATCAGGTTTTCCCCTTTTATATTCATAAATGAGGGCAGGCCTGCTCCTGAACCGATGAAGACAGCATCAAAGTTTTCTTCACCAAGCAATTCATCTACATTAATTGTTTTCCCAATTACAGAATTTTTTTCGATTTTGACACCGAGTTTTTCCAGATAACTGACCTCCTGCTTCACGATCTCTTTAGGAAGTCTGAATTCCGGGATTCCGTAAGTGAGAACACCTCCGGCTTCATGAAGCGCCTCAAACACAGTGACATCGAATCCTTCCTTGACAAGTTCACCAGCGCAGGTCAACCCGGCCGGCCCGGATCCCACAATTGCCACTCTTTTGCCATTTGGAGGTTTTATCTCCGGGATTCTTATCTTTCCATGCTGCCGCTCCCAGTCAGCCGCGAATCTCTCCAGATTCCCGATGCAAATCGGTGCACCTTTTTTACCCAGAATACATCTTTTCTCACACTGGTCTTCCTGCGGACAAACTCTACCGCAAATGGCAGGCAGGGCATTTGTTTCCTTTATCTTGGCTGCTGCTTCGGCGAATCTGCCTTCTGAGATCAGTTTCAGGAATTCCGGTATCTTTACATTTACAGGGCATCCCTCAACACAGAGCGGTTTTTTACACTGAATGCAGCGTTTTGCCTCTCTGACAGCCTCTTCTTCAGAGTAACCATAAGGCACTTCAAGAAAATTCCTGCTGCGAACAGCAGGATCCTGCTCCCTCATTGGTGTGCGCTGAAACTTGCCATCTCCGTTTTTCTGATTTTCAGTCATGCCTGAACACCTTCCAATCTGCATTCATGTTTTTCCCTGGCTCTGGATTCAAAATCCCTGTAACTGCCAAGCCGGTTAATCAGTTCTTTCCAGTCAAGCATGGAGGCATCAAACTCCGGCCCATCCACACAGGCAAACTTAATCTGTCCTCCCACTGTCACCCTGCATCCACCGCACATTCCTGTTCCATCAATCATAATAGGGTTAAGTGACACGAAAGTTTTAATACCCGCAGCGACAGTAAGTGATGAAGTCACTTTCATCATAATGACAGGCCCGATCACCATTGCCATATCGAACTTCTCACCCTTGGCTGCCAGATCATTGAACACATCGGAAACAAAGCCTTTGCGGCCATACGATCCATCATCTGTTGTAACCAGAGTCCTGTCAGAAACAGCACTTACTTCATTTTCGAGAATAACAAGATCCCTGGTACGGGCACCGATAATCGAAACCACCTCATTACCCGCGTCTTTCAAGGCACAGATAATTGGATAAAGTGGGGCTACTCCCACTCCCCCGCCGATACAGAGGCACTTTCCGAATTTCTCTATATGAGTCGGCCTCCCCAGTGGTCCGGCCAGATCCAGAATACTGTCCCCTGCTTCAAAACCTGACAGAACAGAAGTAGTCCTTCCTGCTACCTGGAAAACTATTTCTATCCACCCTTCATCAGGATTTGCGCTGGCAATAGTCAGAGGAATGCGCTCAGTGTCAGCGTTTGGCCTCAGGATGATAAACTGTCCAGCTCTTCTTTTTCTGGCAATACGCGGCGCCTCGATCCTCTGCCGCCAGACCTGTTCCGAAAGCTGCTCTTTTTTCAGGATTTTAAAC
>DAOTAZ010000087.1:0-10695 GCA_035382965.1 Chitinispirillaceae bacterium
CCATTGGCTTTCCCCTGAACGAATGTAAAAAGAACTATTCGATTATCCTGCTGTCCTGTCGCGGCTTCAATCATTAAAAGTAAAAACACTCTCAAGATAGAATCGCAGAAAGACAATATACTAGTAATTTATTTCCCATGCAATCATACTTTTATGGAATTTCGAATATGTATTAGTAATATTATGACAATCTGAGGTTCTTGTTTCTCACGGCATGGCCCGGAAGGATTTTTTATCGGGTATGATACAAAAAAACCGCACTATTTCTTTACAAGCGTACCCTTGTCTCAATGTAAAAACAGATCGATTCCAATCATATCAAATCAACTGGATACCTTTTTACACAGGTATGATCCCTCAAGGTGACATTGATTCACCCACATAACACTGGATACCTGTTTTCACAGGCATGGCGCTTAAGGGCAACATTGGTTACTTACATGAACGCCCTGACCTCTTCGTCGTTCCTGCATTCACCTGCGAGTTGAGATAATGAGAATGGCGAGTGAGGGACTCCCTTTTCCGCAGGGATTATATTTTTCTCAAATCGGACCCCTGCCACAGGATCCTTTTTAGAACCACACAAATCAGGAGATACAGTGAAAAAAATTCTGCTTACCGGAGGAGGAACAGCCGGCCATGTTACACCTAACATTGCGCTACTGCCCAGACTTCGGGAACTTGGCTTCCAGATACATTACGCAGGATCAAAAAACGGAATAGAGCGTGAACTGATTAAGCGAGAGGGTATTCCTTACCATCCAATCAGCGCCGGTAAGCTCAGACGCTATTTTGACTGGAAAAATTTAACAGACCTGTTCCGGATTGCAGCCGGGTTTTTCCAGTCTCTTATAATCATGGCAAAGCTACGGCCGCACATTGTTTTCAGTAAAGGGGGATTTGTATCCTGCCCGGTAGTCTGGGCTGCCTGGTGCCTGCGCAGACCTGTAATCATTCATGAATCGGATATAACCCCGGGTCTTGCAAACAGGCTTTCTTCTCCCTTTGCAAAAAAGATCTGTTACAGTTTCCCGGAAACCGGCAGATATATCCCCTCTGGTAAAGGAGTACACACAGGTCTCCCGGTAAGAAAAACCCTTTTGGAGGGAGATGCAAATGAGGGCAGACGGCTTTGCGGCTTTCAGGATGACAAGCCGGTTCTGATGATTATCGGGGGGAGCCAGGGATCACTGGTGGTAAATGCAGTTCTGAGGTCTTCTCTTGCGGAGCTTGTCAAGACGTACAATATCTGCCATCTCTGCGGGAAAGGAAATCTCGGTGATTCTCTCCCGGGTTATGCACAGTTTGAATATGTCAACGATGAGCTGCCGCATCTTTTTTCACTTGCGGATCTCGTTATCTCCCGTTCCGGCGCTACAACTCTTTTTGAACTCCTCTCTCTTCGTAAGCCTAACCTTCTGATTCCTCTTGCAACCAATGCATCACGCGGTGATCAGATACTCAATGCTGAATCTTTTGCGAAACAGGGTTTCAGCAGAGTTCTTCCCCAGAATGACCTCACACCATCTACGCTTATAAACAGCATAGATAAGGCCTTTACTGAACGGGAAGAGATGAGAGCGGCGATGGAGAAGAGCAGTCTGGGGGATGGAGTGGAGGCAGTGATCGGGGTGATAAGAGGGATTGTTAATTAATAAAGACACTTCAACTTCACTCAGTGCAAGCCATGAATTGTGAAAAATCAGCATAGGTGCCCACAGACTCTCCTGAGCAGGAAAGTACCAAGGTATAGGCAATGTAAAATCGACCTGGGCTTGCCCCGCAAACCTGCAATAAAGCAGAAAAAGTATAATTAATCTGAGTTGTTTTGCAGGAAACGAATTTCGTTTCTTTTTTCTGTTCACTATTTCATCTCCGGGGTGAAATAGTGACTTTCTTGAAGAAAATATGGCCTCACTGAGTCATTAATTCACCCCGGAGGTGAAATAAAGACATTACAGTCCCCATCCCAGAGTATTCTCTGTTTCCTGATATCTTCATTAAAATCAAAGGTTTATGGTTAACAAATAAACGTTTAACAGCCATAACTGTTTCCTTAAACTGAATAGTTCGATGTCGCTTTTGCGACCTCTCCCGGAGTCTCGTCAGCTATCTATTACTAATATTGAAGAATGGCAATTTGCCGGTCTCATCAAGAAAAA
Organism: Chitinispirillaceae bacterium; assembly: GCA_035382965.1. Classification (GTDB taxonomy): domain Bacteria; phylum Fibrobacterota; class Chitinivibrionia; order Chitinivibrionales; family Chitinispirillaceae; genus JAAYIG01. The sequence continues at coordinate 2,163 of DAOTAZ010000087.1, forward strand.
AAAGGATATTATGCCGGAAACAGTTATATAATTTATAAGTCACTTTAGAATAAATCAGCACCTTGAGAAGGAGATCCATGATGAAAATTCGTAAACTGATTCTGCCGACCTTAATACTCATACTCTCTACCGGATCGGGGTTTACATCCAAAGGAGCAAAACTTGTCGAAGTCAGCGTTGTGGATAAAGATTACCTGATGGTCCATATTCTCGATGGTGAAGTGACTCACCGTGATGACGGGATTGGAAGTACAGCTTTCACCAATCAATACGAAAACGACAGAGATACAGTCAAGCTTTACAATCCACCTCTGAGCACGAGTGCCGCCGGACTGACCTCCAGTTGGACCTTGAAATCCACAGATGATCAAAATTACGCCGGTGATGGACTCAATCCTGTGCAGTGTCACCGCAAAACCAAAATGAACGGCCATGCCCAGAAAGAGTGGTCAAACAATGACTTTATCTACGAGTATACCTATGAACATGTGATCTACCTGAAACTGCCCGGTTCCCTGCAGGAAGATAAAAACTATACACTCGAGATATCCGATGCGGTCAATACCGACAGTACGTCAATCAGTTTTGTCTACAACATATTCCACTCGCGTTCAGAAGCTGTAAGAGTCAATATTGTGGGCTATGATCCCGACAAGACCATGAAGTCAGCAGATCTTTACATCTGGATGGGTGATGGAGGTGCCAGGGACTACTCCAGCTTTGAAGGCAACAAAGTTTACATCTACGATGTAACCTCAAATCAGAGCACAGAGGTGGGGACAGTCAGTTTATGGAAAGAAAACCGCAACGATGTAGGCGGATATAATCTTATCCGGTCAAACGTGTGGAACGCGGATTTCTCAGGTTTCAGTACCAAAGGAACTTACAGACTGGCAATCGAAGGCGTAGGGTGCAGCCAGGATTTTACTATTGACAATAAGGTATACTATGGCCCTTTTAAAGTCTCTGTCCAGGGATTCTTCTACATGCGAATCGGACAGGACAGCACTGGAGGAATCTTCCCTGTACCCAGACGTCCTCTGTACATTCCAGGAAAATCTCCTTCAAACACCAGAGTTTATCTGACAACTATGCATCCCTACCACTCCGAATGGAGCACTTTCTCCAATGGTGATGTCTGGGATAAGCCAAATGACTGGGCGAAATACTGCAAAGAGGGAAATCCCTTAAACCCGAATGCCATCGGTGGGCACTCAGATGCCCTGGACTGGGATCGCCATCTCGGGCATATCTCAATAATCTACGACATGCTCCTCCCATTTATCCTTACCAACGGCGCTATCGATGATGATGATCTTGATATAGCAGAAAGCGGCAACGGCATTCCTGACATCCTTGATGAAGCGAAAAATGAGGTGGATTTCTGGCTGAATCTCCGTGATGGCCAGGGCTATTCTCACGGACTCACAAACCCCAATGACAATAATCAACTGTATCAGGCAGCACCTACCGCTGTGGCTGCATGGGCAAATGCAGCCAACGCTGCAATGCTAGCCGATTGTTTCCGGATCGCGGAAAAAACCGAGCTCATGAATATGTACCGTGACAGTGCAATCGCAGCCTACAATTACGCGGGCAGTCTAAGTGACCAGATGCTTGACAAGACTCAAAATATCGGTGAGTCTGTCATCCGGGGACGGGATCTGAAAATGATGGCTGCGGCTTTCCTCTATAATGTCACAGGTGAGACAAAGTACGAAGAGGCGGTCGCGGAGGAAAGCGTAGTTAAAAACGGTACCTCAGAACTTGAGAACTACGGAACTGGAAACACCACAAACCAGTTGTATGCCACAGCAGGTTACCTTATGACCCCGCAGGAGATCCATTATCCAGATCTATATGCAAACATGAAAGCTTCCATTATCTTTCAGGCAAAGGATAAAGAAACAGACTATATCCCTATCCGCCCCTCACGTCGTGCGACAAACGGCAACACGGGATATTTCCGGACAATTCAGAATCTGCAGCATACCATAATTGCCCACGCAGTTGCTGACCAGCAGACCGACAAGGACCTGTTCCGCAGGGCAATGGTGCTTGAGGCTGATTACGGGCTGGGTAGAAACCCGATGAACATGATTCAGATGACAACCGCAAGCAGCATTCTTGAAGGCAAACGAAGTGTAATCAATGCCTACACATCAGGAGCAGATGACGGAGCTCCGGGAATGCATCCGGGACACACCCCTTATTTTAACCTCGATGACTGGTATTGCAATATGGTCATGGGCTGCCCGTCAAAGCTCTATGAAAACTGCTACCCTGCCGATTTCAAGCGCGCATGGCCGGCTGATGAGGGGTATTTCAACACGCGCTACGTATGGGCGCACAATGAGTTCACCCCTCAACAGACGATGAGAGGAAAAACAGCCCTTTATGGATACCTCTATGCCCTCGGGAAAAAAGGGGGAACATCGGTTATCAGACACCGCAAACCTGTCCACCCCGGACTTGCGAAACAGGGAAAAACTCTGGTGCGTATTCACGACCTGGCAGGACGGGTAATCTGGTCAGGAAACAGGGAAATAGAGCCTCAGGATGTTTCCAGACTTCTACCTGTAAAAGGAGTGTTTCTCCTGGAAAAAATGGAGAATGGAAAGAGGCAGGTCAGGCGGATTCTGAAACACTAGAATCTGTTATTACACGTCAACAATGCGGTTGGATAAACCGCAGTGGAGCTTGCATGTTTACACACAAGCTCCACTGCGATTACCGTGTGATCTTTGTTTTCCTCTTCTTTCTTAATCATAGTCAATCATTATAATCAGATTAAACAAAGTTCAGGACGATTTCCGCGTTTTTCACCTTAAATGATCACCAGATTGTTTATTACATCTGTCACTCCGTCAGTATTACGGGCGATCCTTTCCGCCACTTCATAAGCAACCCTGCTTTTTACATCCCCCATCAGGACTACTTTTCCATTATCAACCTGCACATCTACATCGTTTACATCGATCTCTGTGCTTCTGTCCAGCGCGGCCTCTATATCCCGTGCTATCAATTCATCGACATAGTGCTTTGCAGGTACAACCGCCAGACGGTTATTGACTGAGACTACACCCTGAACATTTAAAACTATCTCTCTTGCATGCACTTTCTGCCAGTAAGCCGGCACCGTACCATCCAGGGTTACTCTCCCGTTTTCCACAGTGACCAGTATATCGGAATTGTCAATGTTGGAATCCCAGGAGAGAACATTGGTGACCATCCCTTTGATCTCCTCATCGGAGGGAAGAGGATGACCTGAGGGGAATCTGACAGTAATATCATTACGAACAGCACTTACTCCCGGCACAGCCCAGGCATCCTGTTCGGCAGCCTGTCTTGCCAGCCATGTAGGGGCAGTCCCGCTCAGCACAACAGTCCCATCCAGAAACTCAATTGTAATCCCGGATGCATCGACACGGGAATCCCAGAACAACTGATCAACAATGTTCTTTTTAATCTCTTCTTTACTGAAAGCCATCACCCCTCCTCATTTTTCTGGCGCTCAAAAGCCTTCTGCAGCAACTCTGTCACCTCGCTATCCTCAATCTGCCTGAAATCCTCATACCATAACCCCACAGACATGAAAGGTTCCGGCATCTCCAAACACACGACCTCATCAGCCGCTGCCTTAAGCTCAAGACAGGTTGACTGCGCCCCCACCGGTACCGCAGCAACCAGTACTGACGGTTCCTTGCGTCTGATTGCCTTGAGCGCGGCTTTCATTGTAGCCCCGGTTGCCACTCCATCATCAACTACTATTACCGGACGACCGGAAATACGGGGAGAAGGGCGACCATTGCGATAGAGCTGCTGCCGTCTCTGCAGTTCCGCCAGTTCCTGCTGCGCAGTTTCCTCTATGGTTTCCTTTGATATTGACAGATATTTCACCACCGCATCGTTTAACAGAAGAATTCCTCCCTCGGCTATTGCTCCCATTGCAAGCTCCGGCTCATAAGGCGCCCCCAGTTTCCTGACCAGGAAGACATCAAGTTCCCCGTTTAAGGAAATCGACACCTCATAAGCCACCACTATCCCTCCCCGGGGAAGAGCTAAAACCAGAAGATCCGGCATGCCGGCATATTTCTGCAGACGTTTAGCCAGTTCCCGTCCAGCCTCAGCCCGGTCCCGATACCGTTCATTCATTTTTATACCCCTTCGAGGAAGCGGTTTCCAAAAACGGAAAGACTTTTCCTAAATCGGGAAGCACTACCAGGAGATCGTCCCCTCATCACTTCCACCATAACCGCTGTGACCATAGTCTCCCACACTCTTTGGTCTCCTGCGCCCCGTAGCCTCACTTACCTTTATATGCCGCCCCTGAAACTCTTTTCCATTAAGATTATGAATGGCATCGTCAGCATTCTCCATCTCTACAAACCCAAACCCCCTGGACCTGCCGGTCTCCCGGTCTGTTATCACAGATGCCGATTCCACTTTTCCATACTGGCTGAACAGATCCTTCAACGCCTCATCAGTAGTACCCCAGGAAAGATTCCCCACATAGAGCTTCTTAGACATGTACCGTCCCCTTAAATTTGAAACTTGAAAATTGCTTTTTAATAAGCGTTCTGCTCAAAACAGTAGTTACTGCAATCCAAATACCAATCTCTGACGGCAATAGTTTTGCTACTCCTTGAAAAATCAAAGGAATGCCATGAACAAAAGAGGAAGCGGTGTCCTTCTCCATATCTCCTCCCTGCCCTCCCCCTATGGAATAGGGGATTTCGGCCCCCAGGCTCACCTTTTCGCAGACTTTCTCTCTGAAACCAGGCAGAGCTACTGGCAGGTCCTCCCCCTGAACCCTACCGCACCACAACGGGATTTCTCTCCCTACAGCAGCATCTCATCCTTTGCACTCGATCCTCTCTTTATCAGCCCGGAACTGCTCCTTAGTGAATCTCTGGCTGACAAAGAGGAAATCATCCCTCCCAGCTCCTTCAGTTCAGACCATACCGAGTATGAAAAAGCTCTGGAATTTAAAATGTCTCTGCTGGACTCAGCCTTCAGAAGAGCCCTGGAAAGAGGCTTAGGCCCCGATTTTCATCTGTTTTGTCAGGAACATTCACTCTGGCTCGATAACCACGCCCTCTATCTTGCCCTCTCCTCCTACTTTAACGGGGAACCCTGGAGCCAGTGGCCGGCAGAGATCCGTAACCGCGATCCCGCTGCCCTGAAAAATGCCGCTGCAGATCTGAGCAGAGAGATCCTCAAAGAGAAATTTATCCAGTTCCTCCTGCTTCACCAGTGGAACAGGCTGAAAAACTACTGCCACTCCAGAGGTATCCAGATAATCGGAGATCTGCCGATGTTTGTCAGTTACGAAAGTTCCGATGTATGGGCAAACCGCTCCATCTTCAAACTCGATGAGCAGCTTGAACCACTCTCCTATGCCGGTGTCCCTCCGGACCGTTTCAGCGGCTCCGGCCAGCTCTGGCATAATCCGGTCTACAACTGGGAAATCCTCTCACAAAGCAATTACCAGTGGTGGGTGGAACGATTCAAAAGGTCTTTCGAACTATTTGACATAATAAGAATAGACCACTTCAGAGGCCTTGTTGCCTACTGGGAAATCTCAGCAAAGAACATGAACCCATCTGATGGAAGATGGGAACCGGTTCCGGTCTACCCCTTCTTTAACACCATGTTCAAGCACTTCTACTGTTTCCCTGTGATTGCCGAGGATCTGGGGATAATTACTCCCGATGTCCGGGAGACGATGAGCCGTCTGGGACTGCCCGGGATGAAGGTGCTTCTCTTTGCATTTGAGAACAATGTCACCAACCACCCCTATCTCCCTCACATGTATGAACGTAACTGCATGGCCTGTACCGGTACCCATGACACCAACACTATCCGGGGCTGGTTTGATAACGATGCCACCGATGACGAGCGAAGGCTGCTCTTCCGTTACCTGGGGGAGAAAGTCGACAATGAACAGATCAACTGGAAAGCGATTCAGATCCTCATGATGTCTGCGGCAGACATGGTTATCTTCCCTCTGCAGGACATACTGGGTCTGGGCTCAGACTCACGCATGAACAATCCGGGAACACGCGGTAACAACTGGAAATGGCGGTTCCATGAGAACAGCCTTTCACCGGTTATAAGAGAAAACCTCCGGGAGAAAACTATTATTTACGGAAGAGAATAGCTCTACTCGAACAGATCCAGAAAACGATTCTCATAGAGGTTATAGAGACCCCACCTGTCAAGTTCTTTTTTAAGCTCCTGTGCTTTGGCCTTGTCCTTGCCTGCAGCCTGAAACATCCTCTCTATCCTGTCCATCACATACCTTGGTACATCCTCACTTAAAACCTCCTCCCTGGCCTCCTCCCCTTCCTCCGCCTCAGACTCGATTATCCCCGATGAGAAAAACTCTTTAAGCTTTTCCTCGATCTCAGCAAACATGGGATCTGCAGCCTCGATATCCGCCTCCAGCTCACTATAATCGATATCGACACCCAGCATCGATGACAGATTGCGGATAATAGTCAGCGCAGCCCTGGGATATGTCAGACCCGCGGCATAGGCAGGGATCGTAGCAAGCAGACAAACCGCATCGATGCCCTTTGTTTCAGCGAAACCCAGGATTAATCCGTTCAGCCCGCTTATTATCCCGTCCGGCATCGGTTCCAGACCTGAGTTCTCCATTTCAATTTTAAGCCGGGTATTATTGCATGCATAAAGCAACTGAGGTTCTGCCGAATGGCTCATCGGACGTGGAAGCGCTGCTGCGGTATAAATCCGCGGAGCATTGAGCTCCCGCGCAAGCTCCAGAATCGTACGGATCACATCGATATCGTGATTTCCTCCGGCATGTGCATTACTTTCGAAGATTACCAGATCGGGATTATGGTTGTGATAGAAGACACTCTGGGGTGTTTCCGGAAAATGGGCCACTCCTGATGTTACCATGATCGATTCCGGAACAATAAACTGGCTCATGTCAATTTGCGCGAACAGATGCGCATCAAGATGACGCCTGAGGTAATCGACAGCCAGGATTCCTACATTGCCCGCTCCTGTCCAGGCGGCAAACATCAGTGGTGATGTGTTAAAATGGGTCCTGTGCAGCAGATTCATACTCATTTCCCGCTATCCCTTTCCCAGTACCTGGTTCGATTGTAGTATTTGTAAAGTTTCTCCTCGAACTCCCTTGTAAGTGGCATACTGCTGTCATAAGCAGGGCTGTTTCTGATCTCTTCACCCGTTACATCCACATACACCACTGCTTCTCCCCAATCAATACCCTTTGTCCATTGCGGTGCGATAAGCACTTTCTTTCCAGGAATGATATTCCGGGTATCAGCAACCAGATATCGTATCACCCACTTATCATCATCTATTATATAATCATCCACATGTCCTGTCTGCTCATCTGTGGCCTGAATGTGATACCCCCTTATCTCCTTTGTCTCGCGGAGATGAGACTGACGAGTCTCGGTTTCCATCCTTAAATCCTTTTCGACCGCCTCAAAAGCACGCTTCTCCTCAGGGAAAGCATAAAAAGGAATATGCTCGGGATATGCCGCATCTCCCAGGGAATTAAAATGCACCGGATAGTTCCAGTAGTAGGGCCAGGAGTAATAATCGTGAAGCTGAATCTCTTTCTGACGGGAAACCGTCTCTACTGTATCAATCTCCGGACTGTTGCGTACCTGCTCTCTTGAGTTTTTCACCACTATGGAGTCACTGCGTACACTCTCTATGCAAGCGGGAGAAAGCAAAACTTTCCTGCCGATAAGAATCGGACCAGTGTCAACTACCAGATACCGGACAACCCAGTTCCGGTCATCGAATAAAAACTGCTCAACCTTCCCAACCACACCATCAACAGCCTCAACATGAACCCCACTGATCTCCCTGACACTGCGCAACATCTCCGCCCCCCAAAAATGGTTGTTTTTACAATGTTGGGCAAACAACATGCCAGTGGCTCATGACACCCGGCTATTTACAAAGATGATAAGGTCTTAAAGCCCTGAACAGGCAGGATTTATGTACGATTGTGAAGTTATGGTTTCTTTTTCGGTCAGTAAAGATTGGGAGCTGATGGAGATTCCCGGCTGGTAAATGTTTCCAGCCGGGAGTTGCTTATATAAAAATAGAAACTATGCTGTTTTTTCTGTTCTTTTCCGTGTGTGCGGATGCAATTGATTACTGTATACTTTTATATCTTCATATTCATCGCTTCCCGTACTTCCTCAAGCGTCTTCACTGCCTCTTCTCTTGCAGCTCTGACACCAGCACGCAGAGTTTCACGGACAAAATCCATGTTCTGCTCCAATTCCTTCCTTCTGGTTCTGATAGGACGCAGATATTCGTTTAAGGAGTCTGTCAAAAACGCCTTTAATTTTCCTGAACCGCCTTCTCCGATTTCCCCTGCTATTTCTGCAGGTGATCTCCCGGTTGCCAAAGAGGCTATGAGCAGAAGGTTGGATACTTCCGGGCGTTTTACCGGATCAAAAGTAATAGTCCTTTCTGAATCAGTCTTTGCCTTTTTTATCAGCCTTGCAGTCTC
>DAOTAZ010000088.1:0-10681 GCA_035382965.1 Chitinispirillaceae bacterium
CGGTGGTGTACAGGCTGTCCCGAAAAACACACATTCCAACTCCCTTTCTATTACTGTAAAGCCGCTGCCCCCTGCACCAGCCGGTTTTTCCGGTGCTGTGGGTAAGTTCTCGGTTGAAGCTGTCACGGATCATCAGGAGGTCCCGGCAGGTGAGGCTTTGACATTGAAAGTGACAGTAAGGGGTTCGACAAGACCTGCTGACATGGGTGATGTAATTCTCCCTAAACTCGATGATTGTGAAGTGTTCAAACCTGAACGTCAGGTTTATTCCGATACCGGAGCAAATGGAATAACCGCAAGAAAGTTTTACAAATACCTGCTTATTCCAAGACAGGAGGGTACGCTTGTTATTCCTCCCGTGACCCTTCCCTATTTCGATCCTCAGACAGGGACATTCAAGACCGCCTCATCCGGACAGATCAATATCAATGTGACAAAAGGGAAAGCTGGAAGTAAACCACAGACCAGATATCTGACTCAGGAGGAGATCCGCGAGGTAGGCAGGGATATCAGGTATATTAAAACAGGAGTAAAAATAACCAACCAGGAGGAACGTCCGTACCGTGAGCCTCTCTATTTCCTTCTCCTGCCGTTGCCGCTGATCATTTTCGTGCTCTCAATTCTTTATAGATACCAGGCAGACCGAAAGCAGAAGAATGCGGCTCAGCAGATCAGACGAAGGGCAGTCAGCCTGGCGAGGAAAAATCTCTCCTCAGTCAGAAGATCCGCTCAAAAGATGTCGCCGTCGGAATTTCTGGGAAGGATTTCCGAAGTAATCGAGAGATTTATATCTGAGAAGTTCGGTTTTCCTGCTACAGGAAGGACTCTGGAAGAATTGAAAATCGAGCTGTTAAAGTACTGTGCAGATGAAAAGATAGTGTCCGATCTGGCCTCTTTTATAGAGACCATTGACAGTTACAGGTTCGGGGGAAAGAGTCTTGATGAGAAAACCAGAAATGAGCTGATCTCAAAAACCGAAGCGTTCATCACAGGGCTGAAAAACACAAAAGAAAAGAGCAAGGTCACAATGACAGGTGTTGTTTTACTTCTGCTGACCGGATTTGCATTTTACGCGAATGCAGCTCCGGTGGATAATTGGTTTGAGAAAGCCAACAGGTTCTATGATGGGCAGCAGTTCGACAGCGCGATGTACTATTATGAGAAGATTGTGGAGTCAGGAATAAACAACAGCACTGTTTATTACAATCTTGGCAATACCTGCTATCGTCTGAAAAAGATCGGCATGGCACGTTTGTATTACGAAAAGGCAGCCAGACTCTCCCCCGGAGACCAGGATATCATGAGTAATATCCGTTTCGTAAACTCAAATATCGTTGACAGGGTACCTGAACCTGAGCGTGGTTTCCTGGAAACAGTGCTCTGGAAGATACATATCTGGATGCCTCTCAAGGCACAACTGTGGCTTTCATTCTCGGTATTACTTGTGATATCTATCCTTGTATCTGCAGCTTTTTATCTCTCCGGCAATGCGCGTCTGTGGCTTATCTATCTCTCGGTACTTCTTGCAATCTTCCTTGGAACTATAGGGCTGTCTGTAGGTTATAAAATTTACGATCTTGAGAAGATCTCCTATGCCATTCTCCTTGCTCCATCATCCGACGCCAGGAATCAGCCCGACGGCAATAAGATTCTTTTTACTGTGCATGAAGGTACAAAGTTCCGTATCAGAAAAACCGAGGGCGGATGGTCACTGGTCAGCCTTCCAAATGGTGTCAGCGGCTGGGTGGAAAATAAGGATCTGGGTCGGATCTGAACTTCAGGATGCAGATCCGGTCTCGGAACCGGAACCGGTATTAATATCCTTCCGATACATCCCCGTTTCCTGGGATGCCTACTTGAAACAATCTCCCGTATATAGTAGAATGTGTGTATAATTGTAAAGAAGGAGCCTGATGCATACAAGGGTACATATTAGTGTCTTTTCCCGTCTGCTGTTGATTTGCGCTGTTCTTCTCCTGATCTTCTTCCTTATTTCGCTGAAGTTTAAAATCGATTTTTATCAGGTTCTGATAGGCATAGTTGTACTGCTTTTTATCATTTTTCCGGTCCTCCATTTTTTTGTCAACCGGCCCCTGCAACGGATTCAGAAAGCTCTTGACACAGGAGATCTCTCTCAGATAAAAAGACTGGCTGCCAAAGGCAACGGTTTCGGGCAATTGGCATCACTGACACTCCGTTTTTTCAAGCAGAGAGAGGAGTTACTGGAGGAGATTTCGGAACGCAAAAAAGCAGAGAGTGCTCTGAGAGAGAGTGAGGAGCGGTACAGAAGTCTGGTGGAGACCTCTCCTGACGCCATAATGCTTTGTGATCTCGGCGGGACAGTGCTGTTGGGGAATCAGAGTTCAAACAGAATGTTCGGGGATTACACAGAACCGGGGACAGAGATCAGTATCCTGGACCTGGTATCCTCCGAGAGCCGTCAGAAGGTGGAGTCCATTTTAACGGAGATAAAACAGAAGGAGCGGATCAAGGTAGAGTGCCAGATGAGAGGAAGGGACGGGAAGAGTTTTCCTGCTGAAGTCCATTTTTCACTCGTAAACGCCTCAAATAACGGAAGCGGGGCTGTAATCTGCATAGCAAGGGATATTACAGAGAGAAAGAAATCAGAAGCAGAGAAAATGAAGCTGGAGGAGCAGTTCCGTGCCATTTACAAAATGGAAGCTGTGGGACAGCTTGCAGGAGGCATAGCACATGATTTCAACAATATAATGGGAGCTATCTCAGGTTATGCGGATATAATCCGTCACAGATATGGAAGGGATCCCAAGTTAGATAAATATGCCCAGATGATTTTATCAGCCTCCACCAGGGCATCGGATCTCACTAGCAAGCTTCTGACTTTCGCCAGAAAAAGCAAACTCCAGATGTCATCATTTAACATTCACAATGTACTTGGGGATGTTATTGAGCTGCTTAAGCACACCATTGACAAGAACATTAAAATTTCCTGCGAGCTCAATGCTTCTGACTACGTGATAATGGGCGACTCGGCGCAGTTTCAGAGCGCTGTGATGAATCTGGCTCTCAATTCGAGGGATGCGATGCCAAATGGCGGGCAGATAGTGATCAAGACCGAAAATGTTGATCTTGATAAAAGTTTTTCTAAATCACACGCTTTTGTTGTCGCTCCGGGACACTATGTCGCTGTTTCTGTAAAAGATACAGGAACCGGGATGGATAAAAAAGTCCTCTCCCACCTCTTTGAGCCTTTCTATACCACCAAGGATGTGGGCAAAGGGACCGGGCTTGGGCTGGCAAGCGCTTACGGAACAGTAAAAAGCCACAACGGCTACATAGATGTAGAGAGTCAACCGGGTGTCGGTACAACTTTTACTTTGTATTTCCCTGTCAATCGAACAGCCCGATCCAGTGATACGGATTCTCCCCGTGCATTCGTACATGGGAAAGGGCATATTCTTGTTGTGGATGACGAAGTATTTCTTCTTGACGCAGTACAGGAGATGCTTACATGGCTGGGATACAAGGTAACTGTATGCAATAACGGCAATGAGGCCATAGAGATTTTAAAACGCGACCCCTCGGATATCGATTTAGTGATCCTTGATATGATGATGCCGGGTATAAACGGTAGAGAGTGCTTCCGCCACCTTAAGGAAATAAAGAACGATATCAAGGCGCTTATCGCTACAGGCTACAGGATGGACGAAGATCGTCAGCAGCTTCTAAACGAAGGGGTTATCGGGATTCTGCAAAAGCCCTTTGTTTCCGCGCAGTTGGCAGAGGCAGTGCAGGATGCGCTGAGCGGATGAGTGTATAATATCAAATTAGAAGAAGTAATAAAGTCGATCTAAAAGCTGTCCATACTTGCCAGCAATCAAATAATACATGCCTCACAATATACCCTGAAAAGCCCAAAAAATTATCGGATAACTTTTATGAACCGGGAATGGTTCGAGTATGAATTTATTGAAACTAAAATTTTCGAGCGTGAGCTTAACAGACTCTGTCCGTCGGAAGAAGAGCAATCCGATTTAAAGAAGTATGCAGCAATTAATCACCAAATCTGAAAAAGAAAACCTTTCACATAACGAAGAAGTGCTACTAACAAAAGTTTTACAGCAAATATTACAACAAAAGCGACACATATGAACGAATACAAAGTTTCCAGAGAAGATTTAATGGCTGAGTTAAGGAAAGAGCTTGAGGCAGGTAAACCACTTTACAAGCCCTCTTATAAAACCCGGCTGTCTAAACCTATGAACAAAGAAGAGTTCTCATGCATACGAAAAGAACTAAAGGTTACCCAGGCTAAACTTGCTGAAATTTTGACGTCTCAATAAAAACTGTGCAGGCGTATGAGCAGGGACGTGCAGAAATACCTGGTCTGGTTTCAAAGGTTCTTCGACTCATGTGTAAGGATTCTGTTTTTCGAGCTTTGTTTCAGGGAGAATTATCTACTGATGATTATTCAAATTTAGCTAATATAGTGGACCACAATACTGAGAATTCAATAGTCTCAAAATAAATTAAACCTGCAGATTTGATTGTTCCTTAAATAAGCAGGGGTGAATTTTATAAATAAACAAATGTGTAATTCTCCTCACTCACAGCAAAGACAATTTATCCCCATTATTGTCTCTTCCTTGTAAAAAGCCTGTGCATGTTTTTTTCAATGCATCGCATTCCGAACTGCTGTTTTTCTGGACAGCTCCCGGCCTGGAAACAACAATTTCACTTTCATCTGCCGCCCGCCCATTACATACACTACTCTGTATTTACCACAGGGGACAGTGTCTCCATTACAATCCCTTCCATCCCAATATACTGGCGAACTTCCCGACATAGGACCACCATTGATATAATTCCCCTGAAAGTCATATATTTTCATACAGTTGTTGCATGCCCCAATGTCCTCACACTTACCATCCTCACCCTGGCAAAATAAACCCAATAAAGCAGTCATCAGAATCATTATTTTTTTCATGGGAGCACTCCTTGTTTTGCTGCATATTTTGACTGATGAAATTAAATTACAACAATTAACAGATAACAGGCAACCTGTTTTACTGTTGACTGGATAGTTTATTGGGTATTTTTCTTTTAAACAGAGGAGGTTTATTTTATTGTAAAGATATGGACTGTTAATCAATAAAAAAGGAAATGATTAAACTCCTCGGCTAAAATATCCACCCCTTCTATCGCATAAGACAATAAGTCCTATACAACAAACAATAGTCCCTACTCGATCCCCACCTTCAGCGCCCGCTCAGTAGCTTTTATTATCGATTTAGAGCTGTAGGTCGCTCCTGATACTCCGTCAACCTCCAATGACTGCTTCTCCAGAATCTGCTTTATTACCGGCTCCCCGTTAAAATTCCGGTTATAACGGTGTTCAAGAAGATCCAGTTTGACAAGTTTTCCATCCTTTACAGTTGCCCTCACCATCGCATTAACCAGAAGCATATCATAATATCCCGTATAGGTCCCATCCTGGACCCTGCTGAAATCTATCTTTTCAAATGAGGTCTTTTGAAATACCTCCTGAGAAGATTTAAGAGTGTAATACTGGGAACAACCGATCAGAAAGCAACAAAAACAGAATACCTGTATTTTTTTCATACTGCTTTGCTCCTTTAGACTGTAAATAATTATGCGTTTTATTTAACCGGACCGGGAATTATTCAGAAAAGTATAGTTACTTACTTTCCGCAGTAACGGCCGCTGGAGCGGGTGTCAATTCCCCACCCGGACTGGCGGCACTGTCGCCAATTGACACAGAACGGATGTCATCTATAATGATAAAACAATTAGGATCTATTTTTCGTGCCATAGCCGTAACTTTCATCACGTTTTTACGCTTTACCTGGACAAGAAGCATTTTGACAACACCGTCACGTCCGTTACCGTCAAAAGTAGTAACCCTGTAACCGTTCTCCCGCAGCTTTTCCGCGACAAACTCTCCGCTTCTTGAGAAGATTCTTATTACCTGTTCACCAATTTTCAGGAAGCCCTCAATACTCATACCCACATATGTCCCGGTCGCAAAACCCAATGCAAAAGCAAGGGAGGTAAGCGGGTCCTGAACATTTGTCATAACCCGGGACACTGCATATATCCAGATAAGAGATTCAAAAAACGCTATTATAAACGCATAACTTCTGCGGCCACGGATAATCAAAGTATGACGTAAAGTTCCGAGACCTACATCACATACCCGCGCAAAAAACACTATGACAGCTATGCTGAAATTAAAATTCTCAAACAAATTTCCTCCCCTTGTTCACTTCGGCTTCGCTCAGTGAACACAACTGCGCTTCGCCAGTGAGATCCAGAACAATTCAGTCCAGGAATAATGAAATATACGTGATGCCTTCAGATCCGGCCCCGGAAACAGAAACAGCCCTTTTTTATTCAATAAAAAGTGATTGAGTAATCTGGATGCCTCTAAATATTGACTTTCTTCTTTCTATTATTTATCATTGATACTTTATTTCTAATTACAATTTCAGGGGAAAACAGTAATGATCAGGGTAAACGAAAACTACCTTAAATTGAAATCTTCCTATCTTTTTTCTGAGATATCCAGAAAAGTAAACGCTTTCCAGAAAGAAAATCCTGATAAGGAGATAATCCGTCTTGGCATAGGAGATGTGACACGAGCTCTTCCCCCAGCCTGCATAGAGGCTTTCCATGCCGCAGTTGACGAGATGGCCAATGATTCAACTTTCCGGGGCTATGGCCCCGAACAGGGATATGACTTTCTGCGGGAAAAAATCGCTGCACAGGATTTTCAGTCCCGTGGAGCGGATATCAGTGCTGACGAAGTTTTCATCAGTGACGGGGCCAAGTGTGATACCGGTAATTTTCAGGAGCTTTTTTCCAATGATATCACCATCGCAGTTCCTGATCCTGTTTACCCGGTTTATGTCGATACCAATGTGATGGCAGGGCGAACGGGGGCATTCAATGACGGGAGATATTCAGGACTGCACTATCTGGATTGTACAGAGGAGAATGGATTTGTCCCGAAGATTCCCCGGGAGAAGGTCGATCTTATCTATCTTTGTTTTCCGAACAACCCCACCGGTGCAGTCGCATCAAAGGACATTCTTCGTGAATGGGTGGAGTACGCACGGAAAGAGCAGGCTTTGATTCTTTTCGATGCGGCATACGCGGCTTTTATCAGAGACGAATCGATTCCTCAGAGTATCTATGAAATAGAGTGTGCACGTGATGTGGCGGTAGAATTCAGAAGTTTTTCAAAGACAGCCGGTTTCACAGGCACACGTTGTGCCTACACTGTAGTTCCAAAAAGCTGCAGAGTGTTTGACAGCAACGGGAACACTCATTTTCTTCATCCTCTCTGGAACCGCCGTCATTCCACCAAATTTAACGGAGTCTCCTACCCGGTACAGAGAGCTGCCGAAGCAGTTTACGTCGGAGATGGACCCCGTCAAGTAAGAGAGTTGTCGGACTATTACATGGAAAACGCAAGGCTGATCCGCGAGAAGATGCTCGATCTTGGATTCAGTTGTACCGGAGGTACAAACGCTCCCTATATCTGGATCAATTGCCGAATGGATTCCTGGAAGTTTTTCGACATGCTTCTTGAAAAGGCCGGAGTGGTCTGCACACCTGGAGCGGGTTTTGGAAGGTGCGGAGAAGGTTATATAAGGATAAGCGCTTTCAATATGAGAGAGAAAGTAGTGAAGGCGCTCAGCCGTATACAGGATGCGCTGGGAAGCCGCTGAATCAGAGGTGTGTAACGATATTGAGCACCTTGTCAAGATTTGTCAATTCAAAAAGCCTGTTAAGGTATGAATTGGCGTCAGGGTTGGCATTCAGTATAATAAGTTCCCTTTTCTCTTTCTGCATCAGGGTATGATAGTATACTATCGTACCCAGCCCGTGACTGTCAAGGAAACTGGCACAGCTTACATCCACAACTATCTGCTTGTGTTTTTTCTTGTATAACTGCTCTATTTTCCTCTGAAACTTTTTAACATCCGCATCGACGATTCTGCCTACAAGTTCCAGTACGGGATTTTCATCGGTTTTCTTCAATGTGACTTCCAGGGTCATACTCTCTCCATCCACCATGAAATTCTCTTCTCTCTTTAATGCTGTGTTTCCGGTTTCCGGAGCATATCTCCGGGGACCTGGTATAAACAAGTTTCTTAATAACTAATAATATCTCTTGTCGCACAGGAAGTCAACAGTTCAAAAGGCGCTTTCAGGATATTATATTTAGCCTTTCATGCCGGACTCCAGAGTTCAATTATCCGGCAGGAATCTCGTAATCTTCACGGAACCGGTCTTATGATTATCTACAATGTTCATCCTGTCAATCCACAGAGAAGATATCTTGATTCAACCGCCCGCATCCTCAAGGATGAAGGTGGTATCGCTGTCTACCCTACCGACACCGTTTACGGAATGGGAGCGTGCATCAGCAACCCCAAAGCTCTTGACAAGATAAGCAGAATCCTGATGAAGGATAAGAGCAGGTTGTTTTCTTTTATCTGCAGTGACTTTTCGCAGATCTCAACCTACTGCCATCTTTCAAACGCACATTTCAAACTGATGAAAAAATACCTTCCCGGCCCCTTTACCTTTATCCTCCCCGCAACCAATCTTGTCCCCAAGAAAATCTGCCCGAAACGAAAGACTGTCGGAGTCAGAATCCCCTCCTGTGTAATCACGCTTGAGCTGGTAAAAACAATAGGCGAACCACTCGCCAACACATCGATAAGCCTTCCCGGAGACCTGAGAGGCGATCCCGATGAGGTGCGGCCGGCTGTAATCAATGAGGTCGATGTCATGCTGGATGCAGGACCGCTGGATAATCCCAGTGGTTCAACTATCATCGATCTCACTAATGAAGATCCCGAAGTAATAAGAATCGGGAAAGGAAATTGGGAAGGATAAGTGTGAAATTTCCGCAGTGAATAATTCCGAACCAGAGAAAGAAAAAATGGGAAAACAGATTGAACGGCTGATCGATATAGTAGCAAAGCTGAGAAGCCCGGGTGGATGCCCCTGGGACAGAGAACAGACTCATAAATCAATCCTGTCGTGTTTTCTTGACGAGATGTATGAGTTTTTCGAAGCTGTTGATGAAAAAGATGATTACAAGATGAAAGAGGAGCTTGGAGATCTTCTCCTTCAAATAGTTCTGCACAGCAGAATGGCTGAGGAGGAAGGAAAGTTTTCCATAGAGGACGTAGCATATGAGATATGTGAGAAACTTATCAGACGTCATCCCCATGTGTTCGGCGAAACACAGGTATCCTCATCGACAGAGGTAATCCACAACTGGGAGAGGATCAAGAAGGGGGAAAAAGGGAAAGAGCACCGCAAGTACCTTGTTGATGATATTCCTGAAGCCCTGCCTGCCCTTTTCAAAGCAGAAAAGATGCAGCGCCGTGTTGCGCGGGTGGGTTTTGACTGGAAAGACACAAAACCTGTCTTTGACAAAGTAGAAGAAGAGTTCAGGGAATTCAGAGAAGCGATACTTAAAGGGGACCAGGAGAACGCCGATGAGGAGCTTGGGGACATCCTTTTTGCCCTCGTCAATGTAGCGCGCCATCACCGCATAAGCGCCGAGGATGCCCTTCGGAGGACTACTGTCAAATTTTCCGGAAGATTCCGTTATATAGAAGACAGGTTCAGAGAATCAGGGAAGGATATTTCCGGGGCGACACTGGAGGAGATGGATCGGTACTGGGAGGAGAGTAAAAAGATAATCGGGTGATTACCCTGTTAGGCTATTCTTGTCAATCTCACCCCTCGAACTCCGGAGCCGGTGATCTTTCTGAGTTTACAGGAGCAATATATATAATCATCTTCTCTCCGTTATCGTATATTTCCAAAACCGGTCCGGACATTTTAAGGTTGTTCTGATTCAGATATTCCTGCAGCCTGGAATAAAACTTACCTGCCCCCATTACATAGGATAAAAAGCTTCTTATCGGAATTCTTCCTACAACCGCTTCTGTCTCTTCAAAAACACCACTTTTATATGGCTTTTCCACTGCTATCACTGAGTCAACTATCACCCCGGTGATGCTTCTGAGACTGTCCGAAGGAGTTTTGGCCGGATCATCATAGAAGATCCCAAAACCTCTGCTGGCCTCGATTTTCTTTTTATCCCTGACATACTTGAAAACATCATTGAGAGTAAACCTGATTCCTGAAAAAGGCCCCTGGAATTCCCTGTAAATGAGATTGTAAGGTCCGGCAGTTTCAGTAGAAAGCTTCACGGTATCAAAAACACCAGCAAAAAAAGACACCAGAAGAAGCGCAATAACCACAACACCGGAAATAATCAGGGCTATTCTTGCCATAAAAATCACTCCTGCTGGATTTCAGGGAGAAAAAACGAGTTTTCACCAGGAACAGAAAGCAATTCCTGATCCTCTCAGCCAGATATTGTCAATGTCAGGCAGCCTGCAGAGCAGCTTCCTGGAACTTGACAGACACTATGGTTGAGATGCCCTTCTCCTGCTGGGTTACCCCATAGAGCAGATCGGCTGCTTCCATAGTACGCTTGTTATGGGTGATAACGATAAACTGGGTCTTTTCCGCGAACTTTCTGAGCACTTTGACAAATCTTCCGATATTGGCATCATCGAGAGGCGCATCGAGCTCATCGAGAATACAGTAAGCGGACGGCTTGACAAGATAGAGCGCGAAGAGC
>DAOTAZ010000089.1:0-10418 GCA_035382965.1 Chitinispirillaceae bacterium
CTTGAGCGCAGGAAATCGGCTACCTTGTTGGCAGCGCCTTCAATACCGCAGCCGTTGAGAATCTCTATTCTTCCGATATGAGGAACTGTGAGCGGAACCGCTTTTTTTTCAACTGGTGAGGGTCTGTTGGATAACACGGTTCCTATAAGTATCGACAATCCGGAAAAAAGTATGATAAATATCAGAGTAAAAACATTGTTCATGCCGAAAGATTTTATTTACCCGGATTCACACACACGACCGTTGGCTTATGAGCGGCGATTTCCTCAGGAGAAAGCATGGTGTATGTGAGAACCATGATTCTATCTCCAACCATCCCAAGACGGGCAGCCGGACCGTTAAGCTCAACTATTCCGGAACCGCGTTGACCTTTGATTGCATAGGTGATAAGCCTTGATCCGGTGTCAGCATTAAGAACATGTACTTCCTCGAAAGGAAGAATTCCGGCCTGCTCCAGATATGATTCGTCCAGTGTAATGCTGCCCTCGTACTCCAGATTGACACCGGTAATCCGGATATCTCTGATTTTGCTGTTTAGAAAAACCCGAAACATCTGCTGAATCCTGTTCTTTTAAGTTATATGCCGAAATTATCTGTCTGTGAATGCACGGCGGATTTCCGCTCAATGCAGAACGCCAGACTCAAAATATAAATTATGAGCATCTTGAGAATCATGCTGAACAGGATGGGGATAGAAACTGAAATCAGTTTGATTTGGCTAACTTGTCTATTTCATCTCTGAGCTTTGCGGCATCCTCATAGCGCTCTTCCTCAATAGCTGCTTTGAGCTGTTTCTGAAGTGCCTCAAGAGGGGTAAGCTCCTGGTCTTCGTCAGTTTCCTCTTCAACAACAGGTTTTTCTTCGATAGATGATTCCTCGGAGATTATCACACCAGCTTCATCCATTACTCTTTCATCCACATAAATAGGGGCAGAAAACCGGAGTGCCAGCGCGATTGCATCACTTGGTCTTGAATCTATCTCTATCTCCTGATTGCCTTTTCTGATAATCAGTCTTGCGTAAAATGTCTCATCTACAAGTTCTGTTATCTCTATTCGAAGCAGTTTGCAGTCAAGCTCCATCAACACGTTCTTGAAAAGATCGTGTGTGAGGGGGCGGGGGAAAGGAATCTGGTTCAATTGAATAGCAATAGACTGGGCTTCCAGTTGACCGATGGAGATGGGGAGGCTGCGCTCATCTCCCTGACCTTTCAACAGGATTACAAAATCTTTTCCCATGTTTACCAGAAATGTATTGGCGACTTCTACAAGAATCATTATAGCTGCTCTTTTTTAAAGATGAACCCGGGGAACCTCTTTTCTTTGGGTTGATCCGGTTTTTTTTAAACTAAAATACGAATCCGGAACCAGATTATTTTCTGATCCGATTCGTTTACTCCAGTGGCTCAACCTCTATTGTCTGGCTGCGGTCCGGACCGATTGAAAGAATCAGAACAGGAATGCCATAACAGAGGTTCTGGATTTTCTTTATATACTGGAGTGCCTTTGATGGAAGATCATTCATCGATTTGCAGCCTGAAATATCACACTTCCACCCTTCCATTTCTGTGTAAACCGGAACTGCTTTCTCAAGTTCGTTTAGACCAGATGGATACTGTTCAACCTTTTTACCATCGATTTCATAATGAGTACAGATCTTAATCGTATCCAGCTTGTTAAGAACGTCAAGTTTTGTAAGTGCCAGCCGTGTAAGTCCATTTAACTGTGCTGCTTTTCTTACCATTACACTGTCAAACCATCCACACCTGCGTGGTCTGCCGGTTGTTGCCCCGAATTCTCCACCTTCCTGACGCAGTTTTTCTCCTGTGGAGCAAAAAAGCTCAGTAGGAAAGGGCCCGTTTCCTACTCTGGTGGTATATGTTTTCACGATTCCTATTACATGGTCAATTGCTGACGGCCCGATTCCGCAGCCGGCGCATGCATAGCCGGAGAGTGTATTCGACGAGGTAACAAAAGGATAAGTTCCATGATCGATGTCAAGAAAAGTTCCCTGTGCCCCCTCAAAAAGCAGCCGTTTTCCCTTTTTTGAGGCATCGAAAATTAAAAAACCTGTATCGGCTATGAAAGGGAGCATGCGTTCCCTTATCATTTTGTATTGAGAGAGAATGTCATCGAGTGAAAGATCAAATTTGCTCTGATACACCGACTCAATCAGCTTTTTCTTCAGGGCAAAATTGGTTGAGATCTTTTCAGAAAAGAAATTCCAGTTCCGCAGATCGCCAACTCTCAGGCCGGTTCTTGAAGTTTTGTCGGAATACGCCGGTCCTATCCCTCTGCCTGTAGTGCCGATTTTCCCCTGGCCCATGTTGGATTCCGCGGCATTATCCTGCGCTTTATGGTAGGGGAGCACAAGATGAGCCAGATCGGAAACAAAGAGACGGTTGTCAACAGAAATGCCGAAACTGTTCAGTTCGTCAACTTCTCTCAGGAATTGCTCACAATCGAAAACTACACCATTTCCTACGACACAGGTTTTATCGGAATACATTATTCCTGAGGGGACCAGATGGAAAATAAATTTCCTGCCATCTGCAATAACCGTATGCCCGGCATTTGCTCCGCCCTGAAAACGGATTATCAGATCAGAACGCTCTGTCAGGTAATCGATTACCTTGGCTTTCCCTTCATCTCCCCACTGGGTTCCCACTATAACTGCATTGGCCATATCATCACCTAAGAATAAAAAACAAAAAAATCAGCACTCCGGACACCCGGAATGCCGTAAAATGCAAACCTCTAAATTAAGTCATGTACCATTGATGGTCAAATATTGAAATGCCTGTTTTCCAATATCGGGGTCGGAATCAGCATCGGTATCGGTATCGATATCAAAATCGGCATTTTTATCGGTACAATTTGTTTTTTTGTGTGCCCAAATAACGATGCCGATTCCGAAAACCGATATCAGGAATGTCAAAAAAAGGCTCCATCCGGGCTCTAAATATATTGCTTAATATATCGAATTCTTCAGCTATAATTTATATTCATAAGTCTATTCAGTCCTCTGAATTCTGACTTCCGGCTTCTAACTCCTGGTTTTTGAGAAAGAGATGAATCCAGAAAATCCGTTAATCGTACAAAGTAACAGCACTCTGCTTCTTGAGGTCAACAATCCGCTCTTTGTTGAGGCTCGCAATGCCATAAGTCTTTTTGCTCACCTTGACAAGAGTCCGGAATATGTCCACACCTATTCCATTACACCTCTTTCACTCTGGAATGCGGCTGCCCTGGGTTTGACTGCTCAGGATATATTGCAGCAGCTTCAGCGATTCACCAGATACCCGCTTCCTTCCAATGTCAGTGATGATATTGTGGAGCTTATGGGGCGGTTTGGGAAAATTGTTCTTGAGAGCGCACCGGAAGGGCTGGTTCTCAGCAGTGCTGACTCATCGATCCTTCACCATCTCATGCTGCATCCGAAGATGCGGCCTCTTATTATAAGACAACTCGATCCCAACCGCTACCTTGTCTCTCCTGAAAACAGAGGCATTATAAAGCAGGTACTTACAAGTATCGGATTTCCCGCTTACGACAAAGCCGGTTATGTTGATGGGGAGCCATTTGAAATTACGCTGCGTAAAGAGATGCTGAGCGGGGGAGAGTTTAAAATACGTGAGTATCAGAAGCTTGCCGCGGAAAATTTCATTGGCAGTCCTGATGCACCCGGGGGCAGTGGTGTAGTGGTGCTTCCATGCGGGGCCGGAAAAACAATCGTTGGAATCTATGCCATGAGTCTCCTTCAGAGGCGCACTCTCATTCTGGTGACAAATGTTACCGCCGCACATCAATGGAAAAAGGAGATCCTGGATAAAACAGAAATTCAGGAAAGTGACATCGGAGAATACAGCGGAGAGCAGAAGCAGATAAAACCTGTTACAATAGCCACATATCAGATCCTGACATACAGAAAGAAAAAAACAGATCCCTTTACCCACTATGCAGTGTTCAACTCGGAAAACTGGGGACTTATTATATATGATGAGGTTCACCTGCTTCCTGCACCGGTTTTCAAATTTACTGCTGAATTGCAGGCCAGAAGACGTCTGGGGTTAACTGCTACACTCGTACGTGAGGATGGCCATGAGGATGATGTGTTTACTCTGATTGGTCCGAAGAAGTTTGATGTGCCATGGAAAGACCTGGAACGTCAGGGATGGATAGCCACAGCCCGCTGTGTAGAAATCAGAGTCGATCTTCCTCATGAAGAGAAGATGCATTATCTTTCCCTTACACCTAAAAAGCAGATCCGCCTGGCATACGAGAATCCCAGCAAGATCGCAGTTGCAAAAGAACTGATTGAAAAACACAAAAACGACCAGGTTCTTATTATCGGCCAATATCTGACCCAGATTGAGCAGTTTGCCAGAGAATTCAATGCCCCGGTTATTACCGGTGCCACTCCAAATAAAAAACGGGATGAACTTTATAATGATTTCAGGACTGGTAAAATAAAGCTTCTTATACTGTCAAAAGTTGGTAACTTTGCCATCGATCTTCCAGACGCAAATGTGGCAATACAGATATCCGGCTCCTTCGGTTCACGTCAGGAGGAGGCGCAGAGGCTTGGAAGAATCCTGCGCCCTAAAAAATCCGGTGAACCGGCTGTATTCTACTCTATTGTTACCAGGGAATCGAAAGAACTGGACTTTGCAATGCAAAGACAGCTCTTCCTCACAGAGCAGGGATATTCTTACGAGATTCAGTTCAGGGAATTCAGTTGATACACTATTTTCTCTGGAAAAACTTTACTGCTTCTTCAAACAGAGACATATCAACACAGGTATTCAGGCAGGGACCATACGGTCTGTCATTTATTACACCATACACAGGAACAGGATAAACGTCCTGGATACCTAAAGTCAGGTCTCGTTCACAAGCCACCGCGATAATTCCGTCAGGACGCATCTCAGCAACACGGCGGCGGGCCAGGGTTCCTCCATTAACTACTTCGATTTTCAGCCCATGGCTTTCTCCCATAGATACCAGTTCTCCAACCGGACATCTTCCGCAGCGAACACAATTGTTGATGTTGTTGGTTATCTTTCTGTTGCAGATATCGATCTGGAGGCAATGGGGGAGGAGAACCAGGATTCTGTCTCCCTTGATACGCTTTGATTGTGCTTTGGTCAATGCGTTGTTTACTTTGACAAAAGAGGTGCGCAGGGAATTACGGTTAACCCGGAACAGTTGTGCCAGGAAAATCGCGATCGGAAAGAGGACGTTCACTGTTACGGATTTTTTGCCGTGAGGATACAGAAGGTCGATGCCTGTGAGAGCAGTGATGGTTATCAGTGAGAGCCCGGAGAATAAAATAAGGAATACAAACAGTAAGAAAGATAAAACCAGTATAGTCAGAGGCTGACTCAGAGTTGAAAGACGGGGCTGTACTAAATAAAAAACCAGTCCCTCCAGTGTACCGACTATCAGAAGACTGAGCCAGCAGAAAAACAGGAATGTAAACTTTTTATATGCTGAGCGCCAGCCGGATTCTTCAATGCTGCCGGTGATTGCCTGATTGAGGGCTTCGGTCTGGTTCATTTCCGTAACTGGAGAGATTGTGGTACTTTAAACGCTTTCAACGCCTTTAATTTCTGGAATACGGCTTCTAAGTATTCTCTCTACACCCATTTTAAGGGTCATGGCAGCACCAGGACAACCCCTGCAGGCGCCCTGTAACTTTACCTTCACAATTCCGTCCTCTGTCACATCAACAAGCTCGATATCTCCCCCGTCAGCCTGCAGATTGGGGCGTATCTCCTGGATTACTTCCTCTACTTTCTCTTTCATTTTTCTCTCCTAAATTAAACTTTAAATCAGGGACATCTCCAAAATAAATACCTCCAGGGTATCGGACAATTCTTTTCCAATATTATGATCTCCAGCCCTGTACCCGATTATTTCTGCTCACTGTTCTTCTCAAATGTGGTCACAGACCAGAACGAATTACCCCCCATCCTGTATATCGATCTCCATTTGCGTCTCAAGAGTTCTTTCCCTAACAGATTATTAACAAAACCATGAGCCATTACTACAATGTGTTTTGAACTGTTTTCTTTCTTTTCTATCACATCAGCCGCTTTTTTGATTCTGATTTTGAAACTTTTGAAAGGTTCGGCATTAGTGCTCAGTCCAAACCTCCATATAATTCTTAGTATAATCGCCCATAAAAACAGGGGCAGTTTTAACCTCTTTCCAATTCCACACGGAATTTCCGCTTCCTTGAACAGTTCATCAGATTCAAAAGTGTCTACTCCTAAAAGGCGCAGGGACTCCATCGAACGTCTTAGACCACTGCTTATAAACAGATCACCATCCAGAATGATTTTATTCAATTCAGGTGTGATACTGTTTGAGGGACTCAAGCCACAGGTATCATAAGAGACCCGGAAATTCTCTATATCATCTCCAGACAGGATAGAAAACATGGAATAATTGTCATGTATTTCCGGTTTCCCATGCCTTATCAAAGAGACTTTTCCCATTTAATCACCTTTTAGAGCTAAATGACTTACATTTTCCAGGCCAATAAGCAAGTATCAAGTGTTTACAGAAATGATACCATGAATAGTTTTAGAAAAAAAAGCTAAAAAAAATTAAAGTACTCTATTTTTCTGTCGATAATAAGAATAGGAGAAAAAGCATACAGGCCTGAAAAAGAGAAAAGAGAAAAAAAAGACAAAAACACATGGTTTTTGTCCAGGAGAGTAAGGTAGGAGAAACGGCAAATCCTTACATCACTATTATCGGCAAAAAGATGTTTCACTTTAGAGGGATCTTGCAATGCGTATCCAGGGAACGGGACACCTTGCCTCATTAGAGTCTAAAACGAGGCTTTCACCCAAAAAGAGCATTAAAGAGAACCCCAATAAAGAAAAATTCTCCCTGGTTGATACTGTAGAGATAAGGAATACTGGAATAATCAGGACAGATCTGCTTGAAGAAATAAAAAAGAAGATTAAAAGCGGTTTCTACAATTCGGAAAGTGTTCTGGAAGATTTGAGCCATGGTTTTGCAAAGACAATGGACCAGAGCATCTGAAAAAAAACTCCTCCTGCTTGACTTGCTTAAGTCCGAGCGATAAAATCTAAGCGTACAATTCTGTAACTTGCCGGCTGCACTACATTTACCTGTTATGCATAAAGTTGGTTTTATGCCGCTGAAAATGATTTGCTTTCTTATTAAAACTGATGGAGTGATAGATGATAAGATCCTGGGGAAGGATAATCTGTTTCCTGCTGGTTTTAAGTACCCTGTTTCTATGTTCAAATTCTGATTCAGACCGTATTCCCTCAGTTTCAGTTGTTCTCGGTAATGCTATGTTGATCAGGAATGGTTCCAATATTCCTTTGGTCAACCGTTTGAAATTGATGAAGGGTGATACCGTTTCCCTCTCGATGAACTCAAAAGTAAAACTTTCATCAGGAGATGGAGCCGGCTTTTACCTCAATAAAGGCACAAAACTGAGCATCGGTTCACTCAACAAGAAAAATCAGACTCCTGTTTACCTGTTTAAAGGTGATGTCCATTTCATATCGGGTGATTCACGTAATGTAACAACTCCGTACATATTTATCACAAGGGCTGGAAGGGTTCTGGCCTCTGATGCTCAGGTTTACATTAAATACACAAATAAAACAAATACACTGTCTGTCTTTACACTGTCAGGTTCGGTTACTTTCTACAGTTTAAAGGGTGATGAGATAATGCTGCCACCCTGCACCCGGTATCTGGTGGAAGGGGTTGCTCCCGGACAGATGCTTCCTCCATCAGAACTGGATATTGCAGAACTGAGGAACTGGGTAGGGAGTTCTTTGATCGATGTAGCACTTGTAAATACAGGATGCATAGTCAAGACTCCGGGAGGGGACAACCTGCCGCCGGAGTGGAAGAGAATACCAGGGGATATCTGCATGGCAGGGGAACTGCTTGTGGATACAATTGAAGCCTATGATCCTGAAGGCAGACATGTTTACTATCAATTGTTAAAGGGCCCTGAGGGAATGAGTATAGATGCTTTCAGCGGTGAGATACATTATCGGCCGCTTTCACCTGGTGAAATGGGTGTGCATATCAGAGCCCTGGATATTGATTCACAATTTTCCGATTATGAGTACACCCTGATAGTCTCATCTGGACTTGCTGCAACGTTAAATGTACCCAGAACTGTAAAACCCGGGCAGCCTTTCAGGATTTCAGCCGCTCCTCTGCGCACAGGTGCAATCAGGTTTGAAGGACTTTCATACAGGTTTGATCTTGATGGTGACGGGAAATTTGAATACCCTCACCCCGGAAAGTTCAGCTCAACTTCAGTGATCAAAGATTTCTCTATCAATAAAGAGGGGGAAAGAAAGATAACAGTTGAGATAATGGATGCCCGGGGGCATATTGCCAGAGCAACCCGCACTGTGATGGTTAATGCTCCTCCCAGAGCAAAGCTTTCCATTACCCCTTCAAAGGGAAACACTGAGTCTGTTTTTGAACTTGACGCTGCAAGTTCAAGTGATACTCAGGATTCTTCCCGCTATCTGATGGTAAGGTTTGATACAAACGGGGATGGTATCTGGGATCTCCCGTCAGGAGGAAATTTCCTCCGGGAAAAGCGTGTTTATTATACCTGGAAAAATCCCGGAAAATACCGCGTTATTCTTCAGGTATTAGACAGCCATGGTCTGTTTGACACCGATACCGCAGAAGTGTTGATTGGCAGAGACCTTGTTGTGGATATTGAGTCCAGGGACTCAGCCCACATCGGGGATTCTGTAGTGTTTTATTGCAAAACAGGTCCTAATGAGTACCCGATAGTAAAATACGAGTGGAGTTTTGACAATGATACTGTATTTGAAACGAAATCACTCAGCGAAAAGTATGTACAAATCTTTAAAAAAGCCGGCTTGTATACTATCCGGTGCAGGGTAGAGGATAAGATAGGGCAAACCGGGCAGTACTGGAAAAAACTGGTTATTGTAAATACATCCTGCAGTGTGGATGCCGGAGGGCCTTACAAGGCGCAGATAAATTCGCCGGTAAGTTTAGAAGGATCTGCCAGTGATCCTGACAGCAGAATTATTGCTTATTACTGGGATTTCAACAATGATAATATCCCGGATACAACTTTAAAGCAGAACAGCAGTGTCACCCATGTGTTCAGAAGGTCCGGAAAACATATTGTAGTTTTAACAGCTGAAACTGAGGATGGGCAAAAGGTGAGTGATTCAGCAGAAGTGATCGTTACAAATATGCCTCCTGTTGCCAGAGCTGGTGAGGATGTGATTTCTAAAAAGGGCAGAAAGATCAGGCTTGAGGGCAGGGGAGAGGACCCGGACGGAGAGATTATTAGTTATCAATGGGATTTTGATGCTGACGGGGTATTTGACTGGTCCTCAGAGGAAAACGGAATAGTGGAACACTCCTTCACTGAATACAGCTTTGCAGTCTTGAAAGTAATTGATTCTGACAGTGCTGTTGCCTATGATACTCTTCGGGTGATAATCTGTCCTGAAGGAATGCAGTTGATTGAGGATGGCAGATTCTGCGTCGACATTTATGAATGGCCAAACAAAAAGTATGAAATGCCTGTAGTAGATGTTTCCTATGAGGAAGCGGTTGAGACCTGCGCCAGGGCAGGAAAAAGGATCTGCACATCAGAGGAATGGCAAATGGCTTGCAGAAATCAGAATGAGAGATCAAATTATCCCTATGGGAAAGAGTATCAGGTGGATCGCTGCAATACAATCGGTAATCCGACTGTGAAGAACAAGCTGAGTGCATCAGGAGTTTTCTCACAGTGCGCAGGAGCATCGGGAATATTTGACATGAGCGGTAATGCCGCTGAATGGACCAGAGGAGCTTATGTATATGGTGGTTCCTGGCAAAGCGGTGAAGATGGCAGCAGATGTGATTCACATGTTCAGCTTCAAAAAGGCAGGAAGTATTTTTATGCAGGGATCAGATGTTGCAAATAATTTTACAGAAGATATTGGGATATTATAAAGAGGGAAACCGATGGTGGATTCCATTGCTTTCCGGATTACTGTTTTCTCTGTGTTTACCCCCATTTAACCATGAACAGAACATCCTTCTTGCCCCATTTCCGTTCCTTGGTTTTGCCATTCTGATACCGCTTTTTGCTTTTTCTGTGCAGACGCCTTTTAAACGTGCTATAGTACATACTTACCTGTTTTCAATCACAGCAGCACTCAGCCAGTTTTACTGGATCGGTTTTGTTACAGCAGAAGGACTCTGGCACATGGTCCTTATCGGTCTGGTGCTCGCTTCAGCAGTAATTGGTTTATTCTACCTTGCCGCTGGGCTTCTTTTTCGATATGTTTACAAACAGTTACCACGGATGTATATATTAGTTTTTCCCGCACTCTGGGTTCTGATCGATTATTCCCGCTC
>DAOTAZ010000090.1:0-10217 GCA_035382965.1 Chitinispirillaceae bacterium
ATGAATAAAAATATTTTGGTAATAGGTGTGTCCACCAATTCGGGTACAATTCAAACCTGTTGTAATATTATTCCCAAAATCAGATTGTATTGAATAAGAGGGCCATATATTCTGGATGTATGTGACATTTGAATACAACTAAATAGTCCGTCCCTGAAAATGTAACACTCTATTATAATTAAATTAGTCCGTCCCTAAGAAAAGAAAAAAATGGTCCGTCCCCAACCAAGCCCCAACCCCCCTACCCCCTATATATTTTATCTGTTTACTCAACTCCATAAGGACCAAGCCAATGACCGTAAAGAAAAAAATCCCAATTCTCAATTACCCTGCTCCCGCAGGAAAAAAACTCCTGCAAAGAATAAAAACCTCACAGCAGAAACGTGACAATCAGATTTCATCCAAAGTAGAAAGTATTATCGATGAGGTAAGAAAAAGGGGTGATAAGGCTCTTATTGAGTTCACCCGTACTTTCGACCGGATACCTTTTTCAGCCTCAAAACTGCGCTTGTCGGAAAAAGAGTTGCAATCGAGGGCAAAACTTGCTGCACCTGAACTCAGGAAAGCCATTGAGGAGGCCGCAAAGCGGATCGAGGTTTACCATCGCAAGCAATTACGCCAGGGGTTCAGTATAAAAACAGCAGAGGGGTGTCTCACTCAGCTTATCCGTCCTCTTTCCAGAGTAGGAGTCTATATACCGGGTGGACATACCGTTTACCCATCAAGTGTACTGATGAATGTGATTCCGGCGCGGGTAGCTGGCGTAAAGGAGATCGTGGCAGTCACTCCCCCGCGTGACGATCTCGATCCGGGAGTCGCATACGCACTGCAGCTCCTTGATGTAAAGGAAATCTACAGGGTTGGAGGGGCTCAGGCGATTGCAGCCCTTGCATACGGGACAAAAACTATCAGGCCTGTTGACAAGATTACCGGACCGGGAAACGCCTGGGTTGCCAGTGCCAAAAGACTGGTTTATGGTGCGGTAGATATTGATTCCATAGCCGGACCAAGCGAGGTTGCAATTCTGGCAGACAGGTCCGCAAACCCGGAATGGGTAGCTCTCGATCTTCTTTCCCAGGCGGAGCATGGATCCGGAGATGAGATCGCTGTCTGTGTTTGTGAAAGCAAGGCACTGGCCTCCAGGATTGCTTCTGCTTTGACAAAGGAAATTGCATCTTCACCGGTGAGAGACACCTTTCTTTCTCTTCCCGAAGAAGCCATCACCATATTCGTTACTCCATCCCGCAGGGAAAGTATTGTCCTGATAAATGAAATCGCTCCGGAACACCTGCAGATAATGACAAAAGACAGCAGAAAGGATCTGCAGAAAATTACCAATGCCGCCGCGATTTTTCTTGGTTCTTATACTCCAGTAGCTCTTGGAGATTACTTTGTGGGAACAAACCATGTCCTGCCTACTGGCGGTGCTGCCCGTTTTTCATCACCGCTTAGTGTCGACAGCTTCATTAAGAGTATGTCTGTTGCAGAAATCACGCCTGGAGGACTTGCTTCAGCAGCAAAGCATGTTTCTGTTTTTGCCCGGTCAGAAAGATTCATTCACCATGCTTTGAGTGTTGAGAGAAGGATCGGAAAAAAGTAGGTACTTTGTATTTGTATATCCTTGCTATTCAGTAGTCATGCTAAAATGGAATAGCAGGGATTTACATTTAAGTTTTTTCCAGGTTGATAATAGTCCGGTAATGCGGGTAAATAGAACATCGATACCGATTATGATACCGACCCCGAGGCGGAAAAAGAACTGTTGAGTAAGTATGGTTTTTTTTGGGGATAGTCCAGGTTAGATAGTTGTTGGAATATCCACAAAAACCGTCTCAATACCGAATCGATCGGCTACAGCTTTCCCAAGGGCCTGAACACCCGGTTTTTCAGTGTAGTAATGTCCGGCATAGATAACATTGATTTCCGTTTCCAGAGCCGGATGATAATTAATATGTGAAGGTTCACCGGTAATATAGCAGTCAACACCTTTACCTATGGCCTCCTCGAGCTCTTCAGCCGCTCCCCCTGACACTACAGCGATTCTTTTTATCTCTTTCCTGCCGAATGGAAGGACAGTGCACTCTCCGCCCAGTTTTTCACACAGAAGATGGACTAAACTGTCAAGTGAAATTGGTTTTTTTACTGTCCCCTCAAAACCGATCATGAGTCCTTTGTAAAGACCAAAGGGTTTAAGCCCAGATAAGCCTATCATTTTCGCAAGTTGAGCATTATTACCCACAACGGGATGAAGATCGAGGGGGAGATGAGAGGCATAGAGATTGATGCCGTTGTCCAGAAGGAATTTAATGTGTTTATAGGGGAGGCCGCTGATGCTTCTGAGCCCATCCCAGATAATCCCGTGGTGGACAAGAAGCATCTCACAACTCAGCTCTGCTGCCCTGCGGTATGCTTCCATAGAGGCATCTACCGCCAGAGCGATTTTCTTTACCTGTGAAGCACCTTGAACCTGTAGCCCGTTGCAGGAATAATCTTTAATGGAAGCTGTATTAAGGAGATCATCAAGGAAAGAAACTATGTTGTCTCTTTTAACACCTGACTTTACCAGGGATTTTTTACGTTGTGCCATCTATGATTCCTTTGATAAGGTTTTATAATTTACTCCCGCAGTACCGGCAGAAAACCGCGTCTGCTTCATGTTTGTTTTTTCCGCATGAAGGACAGGTTCGGGTGGATTTTTGTTTACCCGGTGCTCTGGCAATCTCTACACTGACTATCCCAGTAGGTACAGCGATTATTCCATAACCCAGAAGCATTGTAACTGATGCCAGAAATTTTCCAAAAGGGGTTCTTGGGGCAATATCTCCGAATCCTACGGTTGTAATGGTTACTATAACCCAGTACATGCTGGTTGGAATGTCGGTGAATCCATTTTCAGGACCTTCTATAACATAGATCAGAGTTCCTATTATAACCACCAGAACTAAAA
The DNA here is from genome assembly GCA_035382965.1 of Chitinispirillaceae bacterium. Taxonomy (GTDB): domain Bacteria; phylum Fibrobacterota; class Chitinivibrionia; order Chitinivibrionales; family Chitinispirillaceae; genus JAAYIG01. The sequence continues at coordinate 2,948 of DAOTAZ010000090.1, forward strand.
TTGAGAAAAGAAAAACAAGAATTTTTCGCGAACTGGCTTTCAGGGCCAGGAAAAGCACCGTGGCCTCATATGTGTATTCAGGAAGTTTGAGAATCCTGAAGATCCTCAGAAGTCTCAATACCCGGACTACAAGAAAAGTTTGTCCGGAAAAAATGAGTGTAAGATAAGTAGGGATAATTGCGATAAAATCTATCATACCAAAGAGGCTGAAGACGTATTTCAGGGGTCTGGCCAGGCATAACAGCCGCAAAATATACTCGACCGTAAACAGAATCGTAAATATCCATTCTGCGGTAATGAAGTATTTATGATATTTGATTCTGACACTGTAAACGCTTTCCAGGGCTACGATAGTAACACTGATAATAATAAACAGCAGCAGAATGGCATTAAAGACTTTGCCTGCCCGCGTGTTTGTCTGAAAAATGGTATGATAGAGTTTTTCTTTCCAGGGTGAGGATCCGTATGGTTTTATCTGTTCCATCAAAAAAAAATAGTGAAAAAGCAGATAATGTTCCAATGACCGGGTAGACTTTTCTTATGATGGGCTGTAGCAGGTTTGCTGCTGGAACTGAAACATTTTTATGCTTTAATTCAAACCTGCCCTGCGTTTATTCTATCTTTAATGTATATTCCTTTGGAAAGAGCTGTGCAGTGGATAAACCAGAGATAAAACCCACTGTTCCGGCTGTAATCACAAGAAGGTGGATATAAGCGGCTTACACATCGATGATTCCATTGTTAAACCCGGAGGAGGCGGTATGTTAAAATTAAAGCGTTTAATTCCGTATCTTGCACTATCTGCAATTTCTGCTGTGCTGGCTGTGGGTTGTGGGGGAGCAAGCGAGAAAAAGCTGGCGGAGATCGAGAGCAGAATCAAGGCTCTGCAGGAAAAAGGTGTACCGGACAGTGTTTTAGCTAATGTGAAAGTATACCATTATAATGTCACCTCTGCAAAAAAGGTCAGTAACGCCGGTAATGCTAAAAAGTATACCGATTCGATGCTGGTGGCGATAGTGAAAGCAGAGCAGTGGTATGAGACTTCGATGCAGGAGTTCAAACCCTACTTGGACAACCTGCGCAAAAAAATCGTAGATAGAAAATCTGCATTGACAGGCCTTCAGTTAAAAACTGCTGACAGTGTCCTTTCAATTGCTGACTCGTTTATAAATCTCAACTGGCTTATTCAGGCGCGCTGGAAGATGGACAAGCTTGATTCACTGATGCCTATGTTGGAGGAAAATGAGGCGAAGGCACAGAAGATCCGTAAGCAACTGGTTGGAAGGTGGGGAGATTCCCATTGGATCAAACCCGAGGATGCCAATTACAAGGCTCTGGATAAGCGCATTTACAAGTTTACCAAGGATGGCAAGTTCGAGGGTTCTGAGGAGATGAACGGACAGACAACCGATTATATGAAAGAGGAGTGGCAGTTTTTGTCATGGGGAACCTATGATCTTAAAGGTGACACAATTCACCTGTTCATATCCAGAGAAAAATGTCCCAAACAGGTTTTTACTCAGCTTAACGTGAGGGAAAACAAGTGGATCAGGAATGTCAAACCGACATACGATTCCACCATTACCAATGGAAGTAAAGACCGGTTTATTGTTTTTGATTATTTGAAAGAAAATTTCAAAAAGTTTTAATAAGCAGAAAGTTTTGTATCTGAATTTTTATGCTTCTCTGCGCATATAATTCAGATACAATTCATGATGAGAAGTAAACCTGTCATTTCGAACGGATGAAGAGAATCTTTTCGAGATTTCTTGAGAATTCGTCGAAATGACATTTTTTCTTCAGACTCTTCAGTGATACAGTGTTTAATTTGTTCAGAAATTCTCTATATCCGGAAATCGGACGATGAAATTAAAGGTGGTGATTGTTTTTCTCTTTTTTGCCGCGGTAGAATCCGGGGCGGAAAAGATAACTACTTTTATAAGCCAGTCTTATGTGGATTCGCTTGTGGACATGGCGCTTTACATTTTTAACAGCGTGTCTGATCCCGGAAGCGGGGTTTCAACTGAACGGGCGATAGAGTATGCAAAGCAGATAGCGACGAAGCTGCGTGAGATAGCCATTGATGATGTCAATAAAAAGTACATACTCTGGAAAGCAGGAGAACTCGAGGCGCAGATTTACCTGGAAGAAAGTGGACTTCTCATGGAGAAGGAGCTGTGGCGCCAGAAAACAAGCAATGAGATTGTTTTTCTTTACAATGCTGAAATAGGAAAGGCACGCCCTGATTTCCGGCTTCTCTGGAGCTATCATACCCGCCTCAAAGCTGTTGACACAAGCCAGGCTCAGAGAATGGAAAAGTCGATCTCAAGCAGGGCTTCAGGAATCTCCGTAGAGATTCTTTCTTCTGTGGAATTATCTCTTAAAAACGGAAATTACGAATCAGCCCGTCAGGATCTTGCCTACTGTGAAACAAACCGTCAATACCTTGCCATTACAGCCGTAAAGCTTGCATCGCTGCAGGCAAAACTGCTCAGTGACTTTTCATTGTCAAAGGAGAGGATTCTTCTCAAGGAGGATTTTGACAGCCTGTCTTCTGCTATTACTTCCAGCCGTCTTCCTGACTCAAGAGTATTGGCATCTAAGGTCAGAAACCGGCTTGATGGGCTGAAAACAAGCATGATGCAACTGGAATGGACCAGATTCAATGATGAGTACTTCAGATTGTATCGAAAAATCGGAAACAAGGAAGATTCTCTTGTAACATTAGTGCAGGCAAGACTCAAATCGAAGGGGATTGTGGCGGCTGAGGAGTTTCTCGATACGGTGAGACTTTATGGAATATCTCATGAAAAAATGGCCAGAATTGACAGATTAATTCTGGAGGAGGCAGTTGCCAGGAGAAAACCGGAATCATCTCTGGTGCAGATTTCTATAGATCAGGATACCTCTGAGAGTACTGTTCTAAGTGACCTTCTGGCGGCTGCAAGAGAGAGGGCAGCTTCACAGAAAGACAGTATCGAGAGCCGCAGGCAGGAAAACGCCAGGATGACTCAGATCGCGGAGGTCAGAAGAGACCGTATGAGAGTAGCCGCTCAACAGCAGCAGATACGCCTGCAGGAGAGAAAGCAGGAGGATTCCAGACGTGCTCATCAGGAGCTTGTGACCATTTATACTCTAATTGAGAACGGTAGAATCGAGGAAGCCGCCGCCAGTATGGAGAAAGTAAAGGACCTGCTGGAGAAAAATCTTACAGAGGAAGAATTCAGAAAAGTCTCCCTGAGTATTTCATCCCGGAATAAAAATACCTCTGAGTGATCGTGGCTTGGTTTAACAGTTTAAACCATCATGGTACTTCAGAGTTGAATAATACCCACCGGGTTGATCTCGAGGTTACCGTCTTCACCTGAATAGCTGATGACATACAGAAAGAGAATCCCCATTTATCATGAGCACGTAATGCGCTGGTGAACTTTACTGGGGGGGGGGCTGCAGCAGCGCGATAGTACATTCGAATACTGATTCTCTTTAAAACGAGAATTCACTATCGATACCTACTTCGCTGCAAGGAGAAAAATGAGGGAGGTTAAAGATGAAGCGTTATGTTACTCTGCTTTATCCCTTTATTTTGACAGAGGAGGGAGTGTCGTTCAGACCAGGTCCCTTCCTCAGTCAGAAATCAGCAGTACTGGAATGCGGAGATCCATAACGGTGCTTTACTTTACCGGCTTTAATGTAAAGACACCTGAACCGAATTGCCTTTCCATTGCAGAGCCGTTAATACACTCAATTCCATCTACAGACAGCCGGCCAATAGATTTCCCGTTCAGATTGAAAACCTGAACTGCCTTTACAGAATTCTGCTTCCACTCAGAGGGGATCCTGAAGAACAGGTTGTCTGCTGATGAAAAGGTGACCGGGGAAAGGCTCCTTTTTATAATTGAGGATGAAGAAAAAACCGGATTAAAGACTTTTGTGGCGGCATCAAAATTATCTGAATGAAATTTCAGGTGTAAACCGATATCATCCTTGTTGATACTTCCGCCATGACCGCCGCCTGCAATGATTTTAAATGTCAAATCGATTCCCAGATTTTTCAATGTATCGCGCATATCACAATTGAAAGGATATAGCGGACCCATCTGAAGATCCTGGTCTCCGGTAGTCATCGTAACCTTTATTCCCAGAGATTTGATCTTTTCTGCGTTTTTCTTTGCAAATGTAAAAGGGTAGCTGTTTTCATTGAAATAGTCTCCGTCACTGTCGAATATCTGAGTCGGGATGGAACGGTCAAACTGTTGTCTGCTCAATTCATCCCAGTTGACAAGAGCCGCGTCATATGATCCGATACTGCAGAACATGTCATAATGCTTGAACCCGAGCATAAGCGCACCGAATCCTCCCATCGAAAACCCCTCGATAGCACGGTGTAAACGATCGGCTTTGGTACGATAGGTCGCATCGATGTGCGGAATCAGCTCCTCGATTATTGTGGATTCACACTTGACTTTGCCGTCTTTTGAATCACTGTAGAAAGTGTTTCCTCTGCCATTTACGAACACAACAATCATGGGAGAAAATGTTTTATTACTAATACCGCTTTGCAGAGCATCTCTATAGAACGAAGGATTCTGGTTCTCATTTCCACCCATTCCATGCAGCGAATAGAGTACCGGGTAGCGCTCTGTAGAATTGTTATAATCGGGAGGAAGGTAAATTACATATCCGATATCGATGTTCATCAATGCACTACGGTAGGTTTTATGCGTATATCCTGAAGGTAACTGTCCCCCTGGATTGTTCCATTGATAATTCTGTGCTGTACTTGTAAAAAAGGTCAGCGCAACAATTGCAATAGTATATGATAATTTATTCATTCAATCCTCCCTGGCTGCAGTTCCTGTTTTTATAACCATGGCAGTCCTTATTTCTTCAACGCCTTCCCGGTGAATTTATCGATATCGTTCCTGACTGAAATTAAATACACTCCAGGTACGAGTCCCTCACCGATGTCAAGGAAATCCTTTCCATTACCGGCTTTTATTACAGATCCTCTGATATCGGTAAGTTGATAACTGAACTGTCCCCTGAGTTTAATCTGAAATCCATTCTGCAAAGGATTTTTGAGCAATTTCCGGTCGGTAAACCTGTTGTTATCCGCTTCAGTCGACATCTTGAATTCGACATAATTAAGATTCATGTAGTCAGTATTGAAAGTGATGCGCATTACATGCTCTCCGGCGGTCAGTTCGACATCGTTTTTTGTAACAGTTGTCCAGGTCTGCCAGTCTCCGGTATTAGGCAACTCAATATTTCCGGTTACATTTACGCCGTCCATTTCAATTTTCAAACTTCTACCGCTTCCATTTACAGCCACACGCAAATCGATATTATAGGTTCCTGTTGCAGCAACGTTTACGGTGTATTCCAGCCATTCACCTGAAAGAGCATAACCGATATTATAGGATCCGGATTGATCCTGGGTTACCTCTATATCAACCTCATCATTTCTGAAATCTGCCAGTCCTTCATTGCCGTTTTCATTTGCCTCGTGATATGCTATTCCTTCACCACCACGATCGTACTCTTCTGCTTCTATCCGGCCGGGGATCTGATGAGGAGATGTACCGTATGGTGCCCGCTGAGCCACTAAAGAGATTGTAACAGGTGCAGAGACACCGACTTGCCCCTGGTTGTCGGTTGCTCTTGCTGTAACAGAATGAGTTCCAGCCTTCAATCCTGAGTATTGGATACTGTAAGGTGCGGTGTTGTCGCTCCCCAGTAAAGTAGTGCCGGAATAAAAACTCACGCTGGCAATAGAACCATCGGGGTCGGATGCTTCGGCTGTGAAGGTAATGGTATCAAGGGTTGAGAAACTGCTGTTGTTTGATGGAGAAGTGAGTGTTACTTCCGGAGCCTTACCTTTGGGTAATAAAGTGAGCATTTTCCGCGCATAACGTCTCCCTAATTCTCTGTAACTGGCAGAAGTGAAATGCAGCCCATCGCCTTTATGGGGCAGTCCACTTGAAGAAATTACGTGGGCATTAGGAATATAATCGGGGAGATCTTTAATTATATTGTTATGGCTGCCACAAGCGCCGCCCTCCGCAGAACCCACGACTTCTCCCGCCAGGATAGGCACTGATGAGGCATCGAGTCCCAGGTCATTTATAATATTGTTATAGATTGTCTTTACCTTTGTTGGCCATTGCTTGTCATTTGTATTAGACTCACCCTGATGCAGCAGGATGCCTTTGATAACACCATCCTTCTGCGCTATCTTCGCCATATCTATAAGACGCCCATACGGGTTATTATCATACTCCCTGATGTAGTTCTTCAACCAGTCTTCTGTAATCGATGCAATATAAGACTGATAGGTAGCCTTGTCGAAAAGTTCAATTTTACATCCGCCTACAGCCACATTGATAACACCTATGGTTATATTGGAGGGAAGGCTGTCGATCAATGTCCTGCCAAAATAATCGGCAGGGGTAAGCCCTGTGTTGCATCTGCACAAAGGAGGTGTTGCTGTGTACCATTTCCCCATTTGTCTCCCTAAATTTGAGCAGTTAACAGCAGCCATCACCTTGAAGCGGCTGTCAACTGTCCTGTCCTGCGCCTCAATGGCACCATTTCCCTCCATGTTTGACTGTCCAAAACAGAGGTAAATGTGAAAATTGGGATCCTGAGAGAATGTCCTGGCAGTAAACAGCAGAAGACTGAACAAACACACATTCAGACAATACTTGAGTTTCATTTATGCACTCCATGTGAACAGGTTAACCTGGTAGACTGAAAAAGCCGATTTTCTTTCCAGATAATCTTAATATATACAAAAAAAGCACTTTCAGTAAGGAATAAAAGGGAGAATGGAATTTTCAGTACACAGCTTGTGTACTGTAAGAAAACCATTAAAAAATGGCGACATAATGCCGCCTCCAGCCGAATCAAGCCCGGTATCGGGCTTGTGCCAGATTGGGTGGAATATGCTCAGGTTTATTCTGATTGAACGCAGTTCCGACTGAGTTTTTTGATTTTAATGATCAGGGTTTGAGATGATGAGGAGATGAAACGTGATCAGATACTAATCGAGTTCCTGCGCACGCTGATTAAATGGTGGCAAGAAGGATGGTTTTTTCCCGGGGCGAACAGCCCGGAGTCAGGAAACAGTTATAGCAATAGGGTTGATTCTTCATTAATCATAGTTTTTTTCTTTATTGGAGATTTCAGGAAACTCTGATCATCATGGATGATAGCTGTGAAAGGTCCTAAATTCACCTCTGGGGTGAATGATTGAACTTAGCGAGGC
>DAOTAZ010000091.1:0-10162 GCA_035382965.1 Chitinispirillaceae bacterium
TTTACGGTCAAAAATTGTCATGGTAAGATTGCCCTTGTCTCCGGTATCCCAGGCGGCCGGGATCATCCCCCTGCTAAGGGCCGCAGACACAACATAATTGTAGAATATCCTCCTGGAAAGAATATGGCGCTCCAGTGATTCTCCTGTCAATGTCATACGCTTGACCGCACCAAACTCTCCAATAACAACCGGGATATCCTTGTCCACAAATTTTGTTTTCATAAAATTGAACATAGAGTCCACAAAATTCTCATCACACCATCCGGTATTACGCTCAGTATCGGTAGTGGAAAGATTGTTCTTTCCCCAGTAATAATACACCTTACCCCAGTCTTCATCCTTTTCCATAAGTGCGAACTGGTAGGGATAGAAGTGGACTTCCGCCATTAGTCTGCCCTCGATCTGATCTGTGGGCATGGTGTTCATTACCTGATTGGTCAATTCTATGTCGGTTCTTGGGCCCTGTACAACAAGTGTACGAGAGGCATTGTTTCCACCTGTGGCACGTACCGCGTTGATAAATGTCTGATGATAAGAGTTAAGGATTGCCATGCGGTCAGCACCAAAAGGGGTACCGTAAACATCCTGTACAGCCGGTTCATTGGTACCGGCAAAGAGCAGGTGACGTCCATAGTCCTTAAAATAGTTGGCAATCTGTGTCCAATAGGCATTCTGTCTTCTGTTAACCTCTTCCTGTTTGTCTGCAGAAACACACTCCTCAAGCCAGCCCCCGTCCCAGTGACTGTTAAGAATAACAAAAAGACTGTCCTTTATGCAGTAATCAACTACCGTCTTGACCTGAGCCAGCCAGTTGGGATCGATAACACAACTTACTGTATCTGCATGGGAATTCCATGCACAGGGGATACGTATGGTCTTAAACCCGCCGGCTTTAACCGAGTCTATAAGCCTCTGGGAAGGCAGAGGGTTTCCCCACAGGAGAGGATCTTTCGGCACCTCCAGGCTGTTTCCTATATTCCAGGCAATACCCATCTCTGCTGCAATGGATTTTGCTGTCGGAAGAAGTTCCTGCGCCTGCACCGAAACCGTAATCAAGAAACAGGCGGCAAGAGATACTATACCTGTTTTAAACGCTAATCTCTCCCTCAGTTTCCTTGTCATACCCTTCTCCTTCATCTTCTGTAATTATAGTTCAAGACATATTCAGATAATATAAAAAGACCAGACCGGAAATTGTAAATCTACTGTATTTTCCGTTCCCCATTGAGCTACGACAGCACGACAACACGACAACACGACAACACGACAGCACGAAGATACGAAGATACGAAGGTATGAGGGTACGACGGTACGAGGGTACGCATCCAGTACACAATGCAGTTTTTCGATGTTTCGAAAATAAGAACGAAATAGAAATCCGGTATACAAATAATCGTTTCTTCTTCCACCAGTAAAGATTAAGAAGCCGGCTTTACTTACCCGACTTGTATCAGTTACCCGCCGGGCACAGCACTACGTCAACACAGAGGGGGTGACGGAAGACCGCAGTCTTCTGCGGGCTGAAGGCAGGGGGAGACTTCCCGTTTGTTATTTGTCAAAGAAATAATTTTCCTGGTATGAAAATCTTTCGATACCGATATTGATTCCGACTTCGACCCCGATCTTATGAACAAAAATCAATGCTCGCAAAACTTACCGGATATTACTGCATATAATTACCGGACTAAGACTACCGATGCCCTGCTGCCGGATATCTTTTGCTTTACTATATAGATTTGTCCTGTCTTGACCTTTCCTGAAACACCGTCATCAATACCTGTCCGGCAAACCATGCGCCCGTCGAGTGAATATATAACCGCGGTTTTTTCCAAAGAAGCCAGATCTTTTACAGAGACTACCCTCTTTCTGTCCACTTTGACCCCTCCTGTACGGGGAACATAGTTTTCATCCGCAAGAGAGAGGAAAGCCCTGGCAAAACGCCTGCCCAGCTCCTTCATCCCATCATTGTCAAAATGCGCCTTCCATTGATCATTGGGTCTCATAGCAAGTCCCGACGATGATGCGACTTTACAATTAGGCAACTTTGAAGCAAGCTCGTGAACACGTGTATTGTGACCGGCGCAGCAGGCCCCCGGAGCCTGAAGCAGTTCTCCCAGAATTATGGGAATATCACCAAGCCCCAGATCTTTCTTCAGGCTGTCAAAAACTCCCTTTGCCGCATCTACCCACCAGGATTGCCCGGCATCGGCCTCCCCCTGATGAAACAGGATTCCCTTTATCACTCCGGATTGCTGTGCGATTCTGCATCTATTGACCATCCATCCATACGCATCACTGCTTACTCCCACAGGACGGGTATATTCTGGAATCGTTTCTTTTGACCCTTTTTGAAAAACCTTTATGGACAGCCCTGATAAAGCACATGGAATAAAACCTATTTTGATATCCGCACGGATCGAATCCAGAAGCGTTTTACCAAAATAATCCGATGGCCCGATCCCTTCACTGCAGTTATGGTATGGAGGAAAAGCAGTGTACCACTGATCATGCATACGTTCAATTTTCAGATTCGTACAGGCAGTAGACACTTCGTTGCAGTCTGTAAAGGCCAGCACTTTTACACGCTGGGCCTTAGATGATGATGTATCACAGTCGAAAGCATCACCCGGTTTAGCTCCCCCGGCCATATTTGATTGCCCGAAACAGAGAAAGATGAAGAAATTGGGGTCCGGTTCCGCCTCCGCCCGGGACAATAAACAAATAAATATCGTAATAAGGATGCAGCTTCTTCTAAGCATTGACATCATGAGTCTCCTTCGTATTGAAAATACCAGTTTAATATAAGATTTTAGTGAAATAAACAGGCAATAAGTCCCCACTCAGGAACACTTTTCGTATACATGATGTGTACAAAAATTGAGGTACTGATCGGATTTTGCCAAAAGCCTGTCGGGCACTGATGATCCGGATCTTTCTGACTTTGATAAGAATCAGAGTAAAACATATATTTCCAAATATGAATTTGAAAATCAGAGTCTTTAAAAGTCATAAAGAACTTGAGACTGACACTTTGGATTATTGGAAAAAACAGTCTCCTGAAGCAAGACTTGATGAAGTGGAAAGGTTGCGAATAGAAGCAGGAAAATTTCTATATGAATATCCAGCCAGACTTCGAAGAACTATTAAAGTTACTCGAATGTCACAAAGTTAGGTACATGATTGTTGGTGGATATGCTGTAGCATTCCATGGATTCCCACGTTTCACCAAAGATATCGATATCTACTATTCCGATTCAGATGAAAACATTGCAAACCTTAAAAAGGCATTGCTCGATTTTGGATTTCAACCCCACGAACTTCCTGATGAATTATTCAAGACAAAAGGAAACATTATTACATTCGGTATTGAACCAATAAGAATTGATCTCTTAAATGAAATAGACGGTGTAGAATTTGAAAATGCCTGGCTGAATCATTTAAAAGGAAATTACGGAAACACTGAAGTAAACTTCATAAGCAAGATCGATTTAATTAAAAACAAATCTTCTACTTCCCACCTGCAAGATAAATCAGATGCGGAAAAACTTTCACCATAGTATTATGAGATTTTTCCGGCTACTGGTGCAAAAAAGAAACAACAATTATATACCGGATTTCCTGGGTGGACTTGCGTACCCTCATATTGCCGTACTGTCGTTTCCTAGTAAGAAAATAAGGTTATGGTCATTAGTTTTTCTGTTTGCTACTAAGGTTTTATGATAGACTAAAGTTTTAAACAAATACATTACTAAAGTTAGACACATATCTCGTATTAGCCTCGTTTTATCGTGCCGTCATCCTATCGTGTTGTCGTTTTGTCTCAATGTCGTACCCTCGTGCCTTTCACCTTATATCCATAAACTTACCGGTAACAAGCACCTTACTGCCACTCATCAACCGCGCAACGTATGTGCCTCCGCTTTGCGCTGACCAGAAAATCTTTCCATTGGATACGTCCATAATCTCAGCAACAATCTCTCCTTTGACATTAAATATCCGCAGAGAGACATTCCCAGCCGCCTCCAGAGGACCTCTGATAATAAAACCGTTCCCCGAACGGCTAATCGAGAAGTTCCGGGTACGAGGGAGATTGAGTACACCAGTAGAGGAATTTTTGATTTTTACGTTGTAACTTTCAGATGTTCCTGTCTGGATACTTACTTTCGATACTTCTCCGGCAGAAGCATTGAAAGTATTCTGCACCTGACCATCTACGATGACATTGTAAGAAGCCGGAAAGAGCCCCTTTATCCTGATGTTTGTCTTGTGGGCGGTTCTTTTAAGATTTCTGAGTGTCAACTCGATATAATCATTGTCTTCTCCAATAACTGCCCTCGTGTACTGATCCTGATCCAGCACAACAGAGAACTTCTTTGAAACCATATTCAATCGCTTGCAGATTCCATCTTTCGGTGTGATAGCAAAGTTTGATCCGCTTCTCTCGATGTCACATCCGTACCCGTAAAGTCCGAATACTGGATCGTCAACCACATCGGCACTGAGAATCCTTATCGCTCCCCAGAACCCCAACTGCGCCTCTCCATCCAGATTCCGCCATCCGTTCTGCAGCTTCCCGACATCATTCATCTGCACCGTACCAATGTAATTTGGACCCAGTGCAGCCTGGTAAGTCCATGCCGCAGCACCCAGGTTATCCTGATCTGAGTTAATCTGACCCGAGTTTATATGCGCGAGGTTTGCGATTTTGGCGGCATAAGCAAGACGGGCATCGAGTTCCGGATTGCTTGAATAGTTTAGCATCCAGTCATTCATGGCATATCCTGCCAGCGCTACTGTATATTGAAACTGCCACCAGGCTTCACCGCAGATAGTAATCGGAACACCATAGTAGTACCACAGAGGAGAATTTCCCCTGCAAGCTCTGGTCTTTGTATTTATCTGCCTCATCATATCCGTGTTGTTGTTCATCTTTGCAAGCGTATAGATCGCTTCCTCACCGGTATTGTCGTAGCTGTACTCCGAGCCGAATGGATAGGGATTGTTGCGAAAGTTATTGTACTTGGTCCTCATGATTTCAATCACCCGGTTGGCCTGTGTAGTAAGCCCTTCAGCCTGCAGAGCAGCGATTATCTCAGGTGTAGTCTGCTCCCCCATTACTCCTGTGTCCCAGTTGTAGGCAACTCCCTGTCCGTACTGTGCGTTAAGGATATTGTAACATCTGAGAAGATAGGTCTGCGCAGGATGTATTGTCTGGACAATGTCCGAATGCAGCTTTGCAATCTGATACATCGCGAAACAGGTGTTATAGATATGAGGATAAGCATAGCCGCGATAAGCAGGAGTGGTATTCGGTTCAGGCATGAGGAAATCATAGATAAGATAAGAGTTATGAGTGTTTCGCATCAGCCTGTTCCATATAGCTGTTTCTAGATACTGGTCGACAGCGTTGATTTCCGATATTACCGGATTGTAAACATTTTTCTGAGCGAGAAATAACCCCTTTACATATCCCCAGTCATCACCCCAGCCCCAGTAGCCGTTAAAAACATTCCTTTTCTGCTTCTTCTCCATCAGCCAGTCGTCAAAGACTTTGTCCTGAAGCATCCCGGGAGCATTCCACTGCTGCTTTTCGACCAGAAAAGAGGAGTGTCTCTGGATTGCAGTCCCCAAAGGTTCGATAACATTGAACTGGAGGGTGGTTTTCTCATTGTTACCATAGTTTACAACGATATCATTGGGTCCCAGACGGGAAAATTTCAGTTGATAAATGTGATAATCGCCGGGTTTAACATCACCGGGTGTAACAGTGGTCTCACCCGGAAACTCTGCTGTAACTGAGTTGATCGTTTTTGCGGTTCTCAATGCCACCTTGACTGTCATATCCGTGGAAACAATCATGCCCGGAACCACAGTGACATCCACCAGCCCCTCTTTGTAAATCGTTTCCTTCATCGCCTGCTCATTCTCGACCGCGAAAAACTTGAATGCGTAAGTCTTCGACAGACCCGGAGAGAGAGTCAAAGAGGTATTTGGCAGATATCCCCTTCCAAGAGATTTGATCCTGTCGGAATGGATATAGTAAACATGCAGACCTTTGGGATATTTGTATCGGTCTCTCCAGTTGGAGCGTCCTGCAGTATCAATTGCCCAGGCGCTTCCCGGGTGATGAGTTCCCTCCCAGACATCCCTGTATTCAAATCCCGCCCCTGTACCGGCATCAGGAATCATCAGAAGGAATTTACCTCTGCCGCCTGGTCTTGTTATCCGCATGTAAGAGCTGTTCTGAGCTACATGAGAATGAGCCAGTGTCCGCGTCTCGTAGATTACGTCATTTTTCTCCAGCCATTTTTCATTGAATGACAACGGCAGGCCGATATCCGCAAAGACAATATCCTGATTACTTGTGTTTTTCAGTATTATCTCCCAGAGGACATAGTTTTCCACCAGCGAATATCTTTCTGTCAGCTCGAAATTCCTGATCCCGCCACTGTTTGCGGAATTGCTGTATGTAACAGTTATCTGGTTTCCATTCTGACTCTTTTTCCTCACGTCGGCAGATCTGTTTGTAGATGCCTCGATCCAGTTGCCGGAACCCACTTTGCAGGTGAAAAGGAGCTCACCAACCCACTGATGATCAGTGGTGTTCTGATCAGGGCTGTTTGCGGCATTCATGACATAGTTGGTTGGATACATGTCACCTGTTATCTGAAAAGAGGAGATCTCCCCATGACTTCCGATATTAATTGAGAAATGGCTGTTTGAGATTGTCTGCGCGCCGGAACTGAAAAAGAGTGTCTGAACAATCACCATCAAAGCAGAGAATCCACCGGTAAAAAAACGTGATTTATTCATTATATATCCTTTTTGCTGATATAACATGAGCTCACTTGACACGTCAGTAGTCAATATAAGAATAAACCCGTTTTTATTCATCAGGAATAAGCTTTGGGAAGATAATTCTGTTGAGGATTAACTCAACACATCCTCAGTCGGAATCGGAATCGGTATCGAATGATTTTCATATGAAGGCAATTATTACTTTGACAGATAACAAGTTGAAAATCTTCCCCTGCCTGCCCCGTCGAAGCTTCTTAGCGCAGGCGGGTTACCCCCTCTGTGTTGACGCAGAAGTGGGCCCCCGCTCCGCCGTAGCTCTTCGCGGAGTGAGTCTGCCTGGCCGTAACACTAGTACATAGTGAAGGTGAGCCTGCTCTACCATAAAAGCTACGCGGAGGTGAGCAGGGACACGGCCCCTACCGCTTTCTGATACTCTTATAGCCAGAAGGACGATGCCATTTTCCATCATTGCCAAGGCAACACGAGAGGGCAAACACTGCTTCACTTCAGCTACACAGAAGCGAGTTGGCAACTGTCCTGAATCTTAATCTTATTCTGAGACAGTCTGCACGCTCCTACCTTTTTACTGCTTTTATTTTAAAACTTGTTCCATTTTCCGGAACACTTTCTTCAAACATAACTTCAAATTCATAATTACCATAATAGTGACTCCTTATATTAAGTAAGGGATCACCTTTAATCTTCATAATGTCTTGTTGCACAGATAAGAAGGACGGAATCTATGTATCAACTCATTGTACTCAGTCTTCTTTTAATTTCTTCAGCAGCCAATGCCGTCAATTTGAGCGGTAAAGTCACGAACAAAACCGGAAAACCCATCGCCAATGCCACTGTAAGTCTGGTGAAAGAGGGCTCCAGTGTCAAAACAAACAGTGAGGGTCTTTTCTCTATTACCTCTGTTTCCAATCTCTCTCCCATCACTTTAGCTCCTGCAAATCAGAAGATTACCCTGGAAAACGGCGTTTTAAAGTTCAACCTTCCTGATGCCGTGCCGGTGAAGGTCGAATTGTTTGATATCAAGGGGAAACTGCTTGGAAAAGAAGTATTGTCTGATGCATCGAGCGGATTCTATTCCTTTAACATCGGCAATAAATTCCGTTCAAAACTCCTTATTGTCAGGGCTACTCTCGGTGATGAACAATTCCTGTTTCGCTATGCTCCATTAAGCGACAACCACCCGTTTATTCAATCCAGATCAACATCCTTAGCCGGAAATTCAGGACTGGCAAAGATGGCCGCAATCGATGATACCATCAGAGTCACTGCAGAAAATTATAAAACCAAATCTGTTCCGATCACCTCTTACGAACAGGATAATATCAATATCACTCTTGATTCCGCAAATGGAAACTGTTGCACCGCAGGCTGCGGTAAAAATCCCACTCTTAAAAGCGGCAAGCAAACAATTCAGGTTAATGGTCAGCAACGGGAGTTCATGATCAGAATTCCTGAAAACTATGATAACACCCGCTCCTATCCGGTGGTATTTGCGTTTCACTGGAACGGGGGAAGCATGAATGATGTTGATGGAGGAGGATCCAGCGGATATACCTGGTCCTACTACGGGCTCAGGGAACAGGCTGACAAGAGCACAGATAAACAGATGATTTTTATCGCACCTAATGGTCTCAATGCCGGATGGGCAAACAGCGGCGGCCGTGACATTGCGTTTGTAGACGAAATACTGAAACGCATCAAGGAAGACCTTTGTGTCGACACTACACGGATCTTTGCGTTGGGTTTCAGCTATGGCGGAGGCATGAGTTACTCTCTGGCCTGTTCACGGGCAAATGTGTTCCGCGCTGTGGCAGTATACGCTGGTGCACAGCTCAGTGGATGTGACGGCGGAACAACTCCAATCGCTTACCTGGGAATTCATGGGATAAGTGATCCAACATGCAGCATCACAGCCGGACGTTCACTGCGAGACAGATTTGTCAACAATAACGGCTGTACCGCCCAGAATCCCCCTGAACCCTCTCGCGGAAGCAATACTCATATTTGTACACGGTACCAGTGCAGAGATGGATATCCTGTAGAATGGTGCGCTTTTGATGGCGGCCACACCCCGGGGCATGTTGAGGGAGGCGGTGATGATGGCGCCAGAACATGGACCAAGAAAAAGGCCTGGGATTTCTTTACTCAGTTTTAATTAGTATCTGCTCCCTTCTCTGAACGACGGCACTGAAAACGGCTCTGCAATGCTTCTTCAGTGCCGGTTCTTTTTGTATCAACAATATTAAAGAGAATGAATCCCCCCTGCCCCCCTATTAAAGGGGGAGCTTCCAGCGGGGGATTTCTGACCACACATGGTGGGGTACAAACAAGGGTCAATGCAAAACTGCGGTGTCAGGTGAATCCGAATACACTAGTAAAGTTTTATTTCCTAGTGAGAATAACCTTTTATTTTTGACTGAATGAGATTAGCAGTTTGACTCCGAGAGCGGTAACACACCCGCCCGCAAGACGGTCAATCCAATTTCTGGAGCGCAAATAGGTGTCGCGAGCCTTTTGTGATGATAGACTCACTGCTACTATCGAGTACCATCCTGCCTCAATGGCAAAAATCACAGCCACCAGGATAATAGCAAGTGTCAGGGTATAAACCCCTGGAAGAAGCGCGGTAAAAACACTTGCGTAAACAACTGCGGCTTTTGGATTACTCAATTGTGTCCCGAGACCCAGTAAAAATGCATTTTTACTGTTTTCTTTATCGGAAGTGACAGTTGAAACGAATGGCTTTGATGAATTCCGCCAGATCCTGAGCCCCAGAATCGCAAGGTAGAGCCCTCCTGCAATTTTAAATGCCATATAGACCTGTGGAACGGCTGTAAAGATACTGTTGAGTCCAACCAGAGCGGCTGTAGCATACGTCGCTCCGCCAACGCCCATACCCAGTGCGGCCGTCAGGCCGGCAGAGCGTGAAAAGGAAACTGAAGTGCGTGCAACCAGTATAAAACTGGGTCCTGGACTGACCGCCCCTGCCGCAATCGCCCCCGCAATTGCACAAATAGAGAGTAACTGCTGTAAAACGGGCTGTTCCATTTTGAATTGACCACTATTCCGAAAAGATAAGTCTTTAAGACCCGTTGATATAGAAATAAAATAAATCGGCCGGATAGTGGAGATTTTTTTTGTAAACTATTTTAATTTTTTGTATCTTTATCTATAATAATCTAAAATAAACAAGGGACAGTACCTGAAGCAGAGCATGACGCAATGCAACATAATGTCCTGAAAGCTTGCACACTGCATTGCAGTGTGCAAGGAGTTGGTGGAAATAAATTTGCCGCTTCCGGCTTTTTCGTGGGTAGCCCCAACATATTGTGTCTAAGCACTTCTG
>DAOTAZ010000092.1:0-2857 GCA_035382965.1 Chitinispirillaceae bacterium
AAAAGTATTTTTGGATCGTCAGATCCAATTTTATAAAAGAATCGTACGTTTTAGGTATATGTCAAATCGGCACCGGCAAATGTAGCTGAAGAACCAGCTCCGGGCCACGATTCCAGAATTGTCCCGTCTCCACTTGTGCGTGTCCAGTAGTTATCAGTCCCCCATGTGCCGTTTCCGGCCAGTATGCCCGCACTGGTATTTGTATCCCATGTATAATCAGATACCAGATCCGCCCATGAAGAAGAGCCATACTGAAGATACCTGTTCCACGTTGAATGATAACCGTAACCTACTTTACCGGTACTGTGGGTGTTATCGGAAAAACTGCCTAAGAGGACATCATTGAGGTAGATAGTAAAATTGGGCCCTGACATCTCAATCTTGACAGTATAAAAACTGTTGAAACCGCTGAAGTTCCGATTTGAAACTTGGAACAAAGCTGCAGCATCCCAGTCTGTTGAATTTGATACAACCTTTACAGCATTGTTTGCAGCAGTCCCGGAAGCATTCTGTTCGTATATAATCAGGAAGTAGTAGTTGGAGGTATTTGTATACCTGAACACAATCCCACCATAGCGACTGTTTGTTGCTCCTGTAATGTTAATGGTGGCTGTAAAAGTACCATTTGGGTCGCAATTATAGTTGTTTATGAGGAAACCCTGATTGGAATCAGCGTCGGCAGGAAGAACGTATCCCCCGATCTCACTCCATTCTCTGGAACCCTCTATTGTCCATCCGGTGAGACTGTTGTCATCGTGGTCATCTGAATAACCGCCAGCCTGAATATCAGAGAATGAAAAGATTATGCTAAGGCAGATAAAAACCATTGTCGGCAGAAAAGTGTTCTCACGAAAAAGGAGACACTTTAATGTGCCGCTGTTTCCTTTTGCAGCAATGGTTTTTAAATTTGATACATCTTCTGGCATTTGCTTGATCCCGGCAAGACCGCAATTCATTTCAGAACATCATGCCATAAAATTCTCATTATATATAACATTATACGCCTGATTTTAATTTTTGTCTATTGATAAATAAAAGCTAAAGGGCTGAAACTGATGAAGTTATGAAGTCCTGCCTGAAGCAAATTTTCAAGAATAGAAGGTTTTGCCGTTTCCTGATTTTAATGTTTTTCTGGATTTTATTAAAATTTAAAGCATACTGCAATGAAATCGGTAATTAACGGGATATTTCTTTACTGTGAATAAAAAGCAAGGGGATGAAAATCATTATAAAAGGGTAATCCTGTGCGGTTTATTTTCAGACTTTACGGCTTTCTGCACTACTCCAGTTTTACCATGATTTTCGATTTTGAGAATTTTCCTGAGGTGAGGCGGTAAATGTAAGGTCCGGCTTCCAGTTCCCGTCCTATATCATTCTTTCCGTCCCAGATTACCTGATGAGCATTTGCACTAAGCACCTTCTCAGGAGTTAATAATCGCCTCACAAGGCGACCCTGAAGGTTATAGATATTCAGTGTTACCCTGCTCTCTATTGGTAGTTCGAATCTGATAACAGTAGTACCGCGGAACGGATTAGGAAAATTGGGCCCCAGATTGAAATGTCTTACAGGCCCGAAAGGCATTGCTTCAACCGGCCCGAACTCCTCTATTGTGTTCCTGAAGTCGACTGAAACAAGTTTGTATTCATATAGAATACCATTGTATACAGATTTGTCAATCCAGACATAATTTCTCGATCCGTGTGATACACCTGCGGGTGCTCCGGGGATTATCTCATTGTTAAGCAGAACCCAGCTTGTGTCTTTCCAGCTCAGCACTCTTTCTTTAAGCAGAGTAACAACACCATTACCATCATCACTATCTGCTGCTTTGCTGAGGCTGTCAAAAAACTCCGGTTTTATTCTTCGGTACAGATAGTACCCAAGATTCTCCAGCTCACTCCCGGTGCTCCAGCCCAGTGTATCGCAACTGTTTCCTGCTTTAGCCCAGAATCCCGATAAATTTACCGCCAGGGTCCTGTCAGCCGATATATATATACCCACAGAATCACAGAACACACTGTCGAACTGAATCACAAGCTCTTTTGTTGATTTCTTGAGATATGCATTATACTTATACCCTTCAATCACCGGGATGGTGTCACCGGATGAATTATAGAGGAATATGTACTGTGGTTTCTCCAATACATAGTAGCCAGTGAGGCGGAAAGCGGGATTGAACCTGCAGGTATCATTCCTCGCAGGAAGTATAAAGTTGACTGTATTGTTATCCGCCTGAATTATATACGCCCCCTCACGCTCGTTAAAACCGTCTCCATTGAGATCTCCCTCTGTAGCATCATCTCCGGAAAGCAATACTCCCCTTTTCATCAGCAGAGCTGCCCCTCCACCGGTACCAATACACTGAACTGAATTGCTGACAGAATCGATAAAACTATTGCTCATATTAGAGTGTTGAATATCCAGATAGAATACTGTCTGAACCGATGCAGAATTCCAGACCTCCGTGGCACTGGCATCACCGAAATCCATTCCTGCACGATACTCAGACAAATCAGGCATAATAGTGTCGCTGCCAAAAGGCTCAGCCTGAAAACCGCTTGCATTTTTCATCGACAACCAACTGAAGGCAAAATCCGGAAAAGTCTGGCTATAGATCAACCCACTTCTTTTCCTCATGGTATTTGTATAAGCTGTGGCATATTGCTGATCATCCATGAATGCACCGATATAGACCTTCGAGGGAGCAGCGCTCATTGAATAAATGCTGTCCCACCTGAATATCTGGCCTGTAGGATAGATTGTCCAGCGGGTTTTTATATTGAACGATGATCCATTATCGACCTGCCTCTCATTTACACACAATACAACTCTTACATCCGAACTTTCCTCTACTGC
>DAOTAZ010000092.1:2867-5476 GCA_035382965.1 Chitinispirillaceae bacterium
ATAGGTAAATGCATTGGATACATTGTAGGAGGTCTTTGGATAGCCGCTGCCTATATTCAGGCATACATATCCCCAGCTATCGTAGTAATTGTCATAACCGGGAACCATGTTGGTATTGGTGTCTGAGGTATCAACAGAAGAGTTTGGATTGTTAACTGAACTTCCATAATACCAGATCTCTCCATCCTTGCTGTTTCCCTCTGTACTCATTTTCCAGTTGAGATACCACTGACCGGAATTTTCATCACCAAAACTGCTGCCTGAGAAATTCTTCACCCAGAAATGCTGGTAGCTGCCCTGGTTATCTATCCCCCAGCTCATCTTTCGTGTTTCCTCTGCCATCTGGTATCCGGCACTGTAACCATCATCTATGTAAAGATGGGTCTGATCCATTGAGATAATTTTGTTCAGTCCTATAGTCAGGGTATTGTTCTGATTATCAAAAACCGCGTAATAATCTGTGTTTTCAACAAGGGCAGTACCGTTAAGAACCACACATCCGGCTTTTGGTTTTGATTCTGCCCAGTAATTGTTGATATGGAAAACAGGAAAACACCTGCTTATGTCCGCTCCATCGATTTTAAAATGTACAGTGTTGTTGTTGTCTGCCCTGAGTTCATAAAAGCCTTCTGAAGAGCGGAAACCCTGCTGATAGATAGCTTTCAGGGAGTTTTCGGAAATGTAATCACGACAGTATCTCACATCATCAAGATCCCCCGTCAGACCAGCACCTATAAGCAGATCAGAGTTGTTTTCTGTCACAGAATAAGATCCGGTGCTGATTTTGTCCAGCCTCCCGTCAACATATAATATCACCTTGCTTGGTGAAAAACAGGCAGCCACATGATGCCAGGAACCATCAGCAACATCCCGCGTACCCGTAATGGCAGTCCCGTTGCAAGTTAGAACGAGCTGATCCGAACCATTACCTGTCAATTTCCATCCATTGCTTCCGTTATGTTTACCGGCAATCCACGCACTGTTTGTGAAGGTTCCGTTGTTTGCTTTTACCCAACCCATTACAGTAAAAAAGTCGGTCCCATCAAAATCGGAGTTATCCGGAACAGTAGCGTTTTGTGCCCCGTTAAGCCGAATACCGCCCCCCCATCTTCCATCAGTCCAGGTACCGGTGGTTTTTGCATGGTGATTGTTTCCGGAATTATCCCTTAAGGTATCACCAGAACCCTCATCCATTTTCCAGTGTCCCCTTAACTGTCTCTCCCAGGCTTTCTCAAACAACAGGGTACCGGAAATCATCTCCAGGCTGTCAGGATTCCTGTAATCATCACTGCTTCTCCGGGCATTGGCTGTATCATCCCAGAAATGATGTACAAAATCAAGCATGTATTCCCAAACCTGTTTTTGACCAGCATTAAGGGAAAAAGCATTCGAAAGTGCATAACCTGTATAGCCGCTTCCCGCATCGGTATAGAACCCGGTAGCGGAATTTGCTGCACCATTTGATGTACTCCACAGGTCCTTAATGGACAAAAGAATATCATTCTGCTTTGCCGAATCACTTGACAGCAATAAATATGGACACTGCCATGCATTGTCATCTCCTCTCAAAGCACGCATAGTGGGAACTGCCCTGCGTTCGACTACACACCTCACCGTCTTGCCTGAGATATTGCCGCCTGTATTGCTGAGAGTAGTTTTGATGTAAATTTTTCCTGAACCATGGACAGTGTAATCGGTTGTATAAGACAGCCCGGCGAGAGTGCCGCTCTGGCGTATGATGGTGTAAAAGTTCTCTGCTTTGAGAACTGACCAGGTGCCTTTTCCGTTTGTCTTGGAGCTCTCACCATCATAGTAGAAATAGTAAAGATTCTGCCCTGCACCAATCTGATTACCCTGGCCTCTTGATTTTCCATGTGCGGAATCAGTCAGAGCAG
Source organism: Chitinispirillaceae bacterium (assembly GCA_035382965.1). Taxonomy (GTDB): domain Bacteria; phylum Fibrobacterota; class Chitinivibrionia; order Chitinivibrionales; family Chitinispirillaceae; genus JAAYIG01. The sequence continues at coordinate 4,763 of DAOTAZ010000092.1, forward strand.
TGATACCTCCGCCTGCACTATTGTCAAATACGATTGTCCAGTCATCGGTGTAAACCGAGCACCTTGGTGTTGACTGTACCACTGTGACTGGTTTCAGAGAAGCAGCACGTTCCACAGTAAGAACCACCGATTTTTCCGCGACGCTGACAACATACGAATATTCTTCCGGCATTTTGCCCATGGAAAGGATATTGTTGGTCAGGGTTCCAGTACAGGTTATGAGGGTATAGGAGCCCAACCCGAAGCCGGAAAGAGCAGAAACATTTAAAGTCCCGTCAAGAGTAAGATCACCAGTGACTTTGATACTGTCCCGGGATGTACCAAGTTCGAAATTGAGAACCGATGAACTGTTAAGTGTCAAGGGGCCTGTTGAAAGAGTTCCTGCCCCGTTATTACCCGGAGATATTGCTCCCCCGCCGGCATTTACTGCTCCGGCAACTGTTCCGTTCCCGGCCAGGGTACCGCTTACAGTAACAGCGCTCTCTTGAGCCAGAGAACCGGTCACGTTCAGTGTGCCGGCGGTAACATTTGTTGCACCTGTATAAGTATGAGTGCCTGACAAGGTAAGAGTTCCGCTACCCGCCTTCCTGACACTTCCGTTGCCGGATATCACTCCGTTGTAATTGTAATTATTGGAGCGGTTGAACGCCAGCGTACCGTTATTTGTGATATCACAGGTGAGGCTTCCACTGGTTCCGCCATTGCCGATCTGCA
>DAOTAZ010000092.1:5576-10145 GCA_035382965.1 Chitinispirillaceae bacterium
TTATTTGTGATATCACAGGTGAGGCTTCCACTGGTTCCGCCATTGCCGATCTGCAAAGTACCTGCACTTACAGTAGCGGCACCGGTAAAGGTATTTGCGCCTGTAAATATCAGAGTTCCGGACCCGGCCTGATTTACTGTACCGGTACCTGAAATGACTCCGGAATAGATATAACTGTCTGATCTGTTAAACACCAGATTGTCATCATTGACCACATTTCCCGCTATACTTCCGCTCGTGCCACCGTTTCCTATCTGCAGAGTACCACCCTGTATCGAAGTCGTTCCAGTATAGGTATTATTGCCTGTAAGGATCCATGTGCTGGTACTTCCGGTCTTTCGAATTAAAGTAGTACCGGCACCGTTTCCAATTACCGGAGCGAATATATTTGAGCCACTGTAAATGCCCCCTATTTCCAATGTGCGACTCCCGGTTCCGGGAAACTCGATGGAACCTGTACCGGTGAAATTTGTCGGACCGCTGGCGCTTGAGTATAAATAACCTCCCAAATCCGTGACAGTAAAGAGCCGGTTTGTGCTTACAGCACCACCGATAGTCCGCAATTGTCCTCCATCGATCACCAGATTTGCAGCCGCTGAACCAGCAGAACCGATACTGCTGTTTGACCCACCATTGGCAAGAGTCATCACATTCAACCTTACACGGTATCTGATAGTAGTTACGCCACTGTAACTGTTTTCACCCCCCAGATTGAGTGTTGAGATAGTTCCACCCGGAGTGGAAAAGTTCATTCCTCCTGTTCCGGAAATCACAGAGTTGATTGTGGCACTCTTTCCATTAGCCAGATATATGGCATTTTTAGATCCGAAATTCAGTGTTCCACCGTTCAGGATATATCCGGAATTGAGAAATGCTATACTGTCAACATTCTGTGTTCCATTTACGGTAATTTCATAGGTACCATCCGCGCCCGCAAATATTGCGCTGTTCCCTGCTCCCGGCCAGGACATCAGCACATAACCATCGGGACTCCAGTAATTATCAGTTCCCCAGGTCCCGTTTGCTGCCTGATATCCGGCAGATGACGAAGAATCCCATGTGAAGTAAACTGGTCTTGTGGAATTATAGATACTTGCTATATTTTGCGGTGTAAGAGCATAACTGTAGATTCGGAAATCTTCAACCACTCCGTCAAGGTAAGGATCTGCATATTGCGATTTACCGATGTAATTATAAGTGGTACTTCCCAGATCAGAGGGATTGTTTGTTACAGCGGCATTTGTTGCTGCTGCAACTCCATCAATATAAATCTGGGCGGAATCGCCTTTTATTCTGACTGCCACATGTTTCCAGACATTGACTGAGAACATCGGAGCATCAACTTTCTGTTCACTACCGCTGGATGTTTTGGTAATAGCAAACCTCAACGATTCCCCTGTGGGCGCCAGGAACATATAACCAGTTGTGGAACTGTTGCCGAAATCAAATATCCTTGTCCAGTCACTTATCGTTTCCAGCCTTATCCAGGTGCAGACTGTTATGTCTTCACAACTGCTTACAATTCCGGATGGAATCTGTACATAATCGTTGCTGCCATCGAGCGCTATGGAGTTTCCGCTGAAACCTGTAATAAATGAAGGATTATTGATAGCAGTACCATCATTTCCAAAACCGGATGAATCATAAACCACAGATCCGCTGCTTTCATCGAATTTATACCTGAGAATAAGTGTATCCTGAGGAGCAGGATACTCATAGGCTCCTATATCACAGGCCCCCGTACGGCTGACACCGCGAATATCCACTGCCGGGGCACCTGTAAATGTACCCGCTTCTCTGGCAGGCGAACTGGATTGAATATTGAAATGAGATGGTAACGTGGGAGTCGAATTAATGAATCTTGGATTATCACTATAAACAGATCCTGTACCCCAGCCGGATTCTGAGGTTGGAAGTAGATTGTAAGTGTAAGCGCTTTTCAGATCGTCATCAACCAGAATAGTGGTATTTCCACTAAAAATGCAGTTGGTAATGTTAATAAATTTTCCAGCGCTGAATTGTACAGAATCAATGTTATCCTCTGCCTGAACAGTCGTGTTGTTATAAAACGTGCAGTTAAACACGCTTCCATATGGGCCGTTGTTGTTTTTGTTAGGAATAGCGGGAAATATGGTTGCGTTATTGTGGAAAATAGAATTAGTGATAGACAGATAATTGGACGCGTTATCTTTTAGTAAAAACACATCAGCGGAAAAGTTTTTAATCACGCACTTATCAATAATCAGTATACTTCCTGCGTTGGTCAGATTGATCCTGTCGCAGTTGTCCAGGATAACTCTTTCAATTCTGGTTGTGCCGGAGGTGTTTATCCAGTGAAGCTCCCACTGCCCTGCTGTAAGCCTTACAGAAGGGAAACTGTCCGGAGAATAAAATGCCCCCATTATATGTACGATCCAGTTGATATTGCTTGGCCAGGTCTCATCATAGCTGTCTATATCGGAACCCATAATCCAGATCGTATCACCAGCACTGGAAGCGGATAAAGCGTCTGATATGGTGGTGTACGATCCCAATCCATCTTTATCCACATTGAGTTTTGCTGCAAAGGAGTAAAAACCAAGGGATACTACTGTTATTGCAGCCTTAATAAGGGGGAGATTGTGGAGATTTAAAAACATAAAAATTACCTTTGCAGAAACAATCTTCCGGGCCGACAGATCGATCATGGGGTCTATATCTATATTTATTATATAGTTTAGTGGCAGTTATGTCTATCAATTTGTTCTTACGTATGATTTGAATCCAATTTTCAGGAAACACAAAAATATCCTTACTTTTTTCTATCTCTGCTTCCCCCCCATCCTGAAATACTTCATCAAGCCGTTTCTCTATTTTTTTTTGAAATCAAAACTTGTCTTCTGAAGACAAGTGGAGTAGAATAAAGATTATGGAAGATAAAGAAAAACAGGAATCAAAATACCGCATTCTTATAGTCGATGATGAAAAGAAGCTCTGCGATCTGCTCTGTTCTGCACTTTGCGGGAAGTACTCTGTTGATAAAGCCTACTCTGGTGAAGAAGCCTTCCAGAAGATCGATTCTGTGGGTTATGATGCTATTGTAACAGATCTTAAACTGGGAGATAAAAGCGGTATAGAAGTCCTCGAACGGGCCAAGGACAGAGACAGCCATGTTGAGGTGATTATAATTACCGGATATGCTTCACTTGACAGCGCCATAAATGCAGTAAACCTTGGAGCTTCATCATACCTGGTCAAACCAGTATCACTGATAAATTTTATGGCCCAGGTCGACCGGGCCATGGCTAACCGTGACTTCCATATTCGAAGCACGGCATTCATGCAGCAAACATCCAGTATTCATCCTGAGATGCAGCGTCACCTGCTCAACATCACCGACATATATGAATTCTCCAAGCGGATGCTGACAACCCTGGATGTCCCTGAAATAATGAAAACATTTCTGGATGAGTTGAACAGAAAAGTAAAGCCCTGTTTTTCAGCAGTTGGCGTCAGCCTCTTTGGAGCCTCGGAAATCTATGCCATGCCCATGGCCGGACGTGTCCCGGCAGAAATGATACGCGATCTGCTTATGCAGCACTGGGATCAAGCTTTCGGTATCCTCAACAGAAATAATCTGCTCCAGAACAGCATCTCCTTTACACTCTTTGACGGACCCAAAGGAGAAACCCCGCCTTTGGAGATAAAGACTGTTTCCACTATCCCCATGATAATTGCCGGACAAATCATAGGAACTATTGCAGTGTTCAGAGATGGCGGTGAGCTGGCTACTGAGGAACACCAGTTTCTGCATATCCTTTCCTCAATCTTCAGCCCGCTGGTAGAACACAGCTATATTCACAAACGCACAAAACTGATGGCTGAAACTGACGGACTCACCGGACTTACCAACCATCGCACATTTCAACAGGTACTGTCAAGAGAAATTGCCCGCTCCAACAGAAACAAAACCCAGTTCAGTTTACTGATGATCGACATAGATGACTTCAAGAAGATAAATGATACTTACGGGCACCTGATCGGAGATGCGGTATTGAGTGACATGACCAAAAGACTTCAGGCCTCAGTGCGACAGCAGGACATCGCTGCCCGTTATGGTGGTGAAGAGTTTGCGGTTATACTTCCTGAAACAGACATACATGGTGCAAATATTCTCGCAGAGCGTGTCAGGTGTGCCATAGAGGCGGATCCCTTCTTCTTTTCTGAAAACGAAATTCCCTACACAATAAGCATCGGACTATCGGTTTACGATGGAAATCTGCCCAGAGAAAAACACCTGCTGTTGGAAGATGCGGATTGTGCGCTTTATATCTCTAAAAACAAAGGCAAAAACTGCATAACAGCTAAATAAACGCTCTCTCCGGGAAATAGCTGGCACTGTGACACTCTACTTTAACCCGGTACCGGTATTATTTTTAAAGCAGAAATTCAGGAATCCTGAGCTGCGTACCTGATTCCTTTCCTATCCTCCAGGATGGTTTTGGTTGCAATTGATTAAATTGAGACTGTTCTCCCCTGAATTGTACCCGAATTGGTGGACACACCTATTACCAAAATATTTTTATTCAT
>DAOTAZ010000093.1:0-10095 GCA_035382965.1 Chitinispirillaceae bacterium
AAATAAATTATGCCCTATCACTTTGAGCAACATTTAATTGCCGAAGTAATAAATGGCAGATATTAATTCAGCCGCGATATTTGATCTGGACGGAACCCTGATTCCACACACCAGTGCGGAGATAACATTCTTTTTCCATCTGTTTAAAAAAGGGAATCTCAGCATATTTAACCTTCTTCAGATGATCCCGGCGATCTGGACTGCCAGAGGAAATCTTCATGAAATGACAAAGGCCAATAAGAGATATTTGCGTAATAAAAGAGTCAGGGATCTTCAGAATACCGCGCAAAAATATTTTGAACCTCAGATTAACAGAATTGTTTTTCCCAGGATGGTAGAGATAATTGAGGATCACCGGAATTGCGGTAATAAACTGCTTCTTCTGACCGGGACACTGGATCTTATTGCAGAGTGCTTTGTTCGGGTGCTGGGTTTTGATGGGTACAGAGCAGCTACTCTGGAAATTGTGGATGGGCGATATACCGGTAGAATCACAGGGATTCTTCCTTATGGAATAGGCAAGCTGGAAGTACTTCGTGATCTAAAGAACAACTTTCATTTTGACCGGGACAGAACATCGCTCTATGCCAATGTCTTTTCCGACAGGTATGTGATGAATGCAGTAGAGAGACCAGTGGCGGTCAATCCAGATGCGAAATTACGCATCTATGCAAGAAAACTTGGCTGGGAAATACTGGACGTGAAATGAAAACTATCCATTTCCGTCTTGGTTTAAATACCTTTTTCGGTAATATTGCCCTAAAAAAGTAAGTTGTACCCAGCCTGATAAACCATCTTATATAGCCCAATTCCCCTCAAAACGTGATATTTAAGGCCTTTTAGTATATGGCATGGTGGTTGCTGTAGTTAAGAGACAGGTGTTATGCCATGAGAATGGCAGATGTGTGTGATGATGATGGGGTTTCAGGCGAAAAGCCTGAAGGAAACAGGGGACTTTTAAAGAGTCCCCTTTTCTTTTGTATACTCTTTATACTGCAACAGAGAATTCGTTCAAATTCCCTTCGACCTGTTCTTTAATTATTTCATAAACCCGGCCACACAGTTCAGTTTTCGTAGTCTCTTTTGTTACATCCAGTGGCTGCAGGATATCCAGATACACAGTACCGGTCCTGATCTTCGCTGATTTTTTCGGCAGCAGACTGCATGCATTTCTGATTGCCACAGGGACTACCTGAACACCTGCCTGAATCGCCAGAGTAAAACTGGCCTGTTTAAATTCCCCCACTTTTCCATCCTCGCTCCGGGTTCCTTCAGGAAAGAGAATCAGAGAGATGTTTCCTTTCTGAAGATGCCTTACTGCCCTGTCGATAGAGGCTTTTGCTTTCCGGGCATTACTGCGATCAATCCAGATATGACCCAGAGCTGCTATACCCCATCCAAAGAACGGAATCATGAAGAGTTCTTTTTTAGCGATAAAGCTGATGGGATGGGTCAAGCCGGCGAATATTACCGGAATATCAAGAGCGCTCTGGTGGTTTGAAATAAAAACATACCTTTTTGATCTGTCCAGCTTTTCAGCCCCGGAGACTTTCACTCTCACCCCCCCTATCGCAAGCAGATGCAGATTCCACAAACGGGCAACAAATCTGGCTGCCTTTATGGAAAAGGGTCTTGACATGATACATATTACACCATATAAAACCGTGCTGAAAACTATCCACAGGATAAATACCGGAACACGCAAAGTGTCAAGTTTCTCTTTCAAGCCGCTGTTTTTCCCAGCCATACATTATCCTTTCCAATTTTCATTCGCAGCATCTTGAGCACCTCAGGATCGGATGACAGTTTCGTATTCCGTGAGCGGATTTTGTACTCGTTACCATCTGCGGTCAATATATGTATTATCAATGAGCATTCTCCTTTGTTAGTGCTGCACTGCTGATGTATTTCCTGGAGAAATTCTTTTTCCAGCCCTGCAGTGTTAAGCCGGATATGCACGCTTTTAGCAAGCTTCTCTCTTGATTCAGACAGTGAAATGCAGTTATCAAGCTTGAGTTTAGGCTTCTCATCACCTTCCCGCTTGCTTACTTGCCCATGAACAAGTACCATCGAGTCTACTGCAAGCAGGTGTTTGAATTTCTCATAAGCATCTCCGAACACAAGCAATTCAATCGAGCCGTCAAATTCCTCCATCTCCAGAAATGCCATCGGTCTGCCGTCCCTCTGGATATGTGTTTTGAGGCTTGTTATCATCCCACCCACAGTCACAGTCGCCCCGTCTTTGACTTCTGCTAATACTTCCTGCTTCAGAGATATGGATGAGAAGCCCTTTATTTCATCCTGAAATCTGTCCAGAGGATGACCGCTGATATAGAAATTGAGGACTTCTTTTTCGCGCTGCAGAAGCTGGTTGTAGGGCCAGGGCTGTACATCGGGAAGGGGAGGCTCCGGTATTGAAGCCTGCTGCTCGCTTTCTGTAGTAGTGAAGAGTTCCTCAAAAAGGTTTTCCTGCCCGGAGATACGGTCTTTCTGAAAGCTCCCGCCATATTCTATAGCTTTATCGATAGCTGCAAAGAGCTGTGCACGGGTACCCGGGAGTGAATCAAGCGCACCTGCACAGACCAGTGATTCAAGACATTTCTTATTTACAATCCGCAGATCAACCGATTTGCAGAGGTCAAAGATCGAAGTAAACTTTCCTTTTGTTCTCCGTGCTTCAAGAATCGAATCCGCAGCTTTACCGACATTCTTGATAGCCTCCATGCCAAGTCTGATATTTCCATTATCGATACTGCATTCACCTTCGCTTCTGTTGATATCAGGAGGCAGAATCCTGACACCCATCCGTTCAGATTCGTTTTTGATTATAAGGAAATTCTCCTGGTTTCCTATCCATGATGTCAGGTTGGCGGTCATATATTCCAGGGGATAATGAGCCTTGAGATAAGCAGCCTGATAGGAAACATGAGCGTATACTGTTGCATGAGCTTTATTGAAACCATACTCCGCAAACTTGGCCATCAACTCGAATACTTCCCGTGCCACCTTTGCATCGATGCCCTTTGCTTTGGCTCCCTCAACAAACTTGCTCCCCATCTCCTCCATTACATCGGCTTTTTTCTTCCCCATCGCTTTCCGCAGAACATCAGCCTGACCAAGAGAGAATCCGCCCATTTTCTGTGCAATACGCATCACCTGCTCCTGGTAGATGATTACTCCATAGGTAACCTCCAGGATTTCCTTGAGCATAGGATGAAGGTAAGCAATTTCCTCTTTGCCGTGTTTACGTCTGATAAAGGTGTCGATATTGGCCATCGGTCCCGGACGATAAAGAGCGGCCATGGCGATAAGGTCTTCCACACAGGTCGGCTTAAGCTTTCTTAAGTAATCCTGCATTCCCTGCGATTCAAACTGGAAAACTCCTGTTGTCTCTCCTTTACCGAATAATTCGTATGTTGTCTGGTCACCATCGGGAAGTTTCCACAAGTCAATGACTTTTCCGTGGTATTTCCTGATCAGCCGGATGGTTTCCTGAAGAACAGTGAGGGTTCTAAGCCCCAGAAAATCCATCTTGATGAGTCCGACCTTTTCCACGAAATTCATATCAAACTGGGTCATTACAGTATCGGCACCAGGCTGCTTGAAAAGCGGAGCCCAGTTTACAACCTCACCCGGGGCGATAATCACTCCTCCGGCATGCATTCCCGCCTGTCTCGCTAGTCCCTCGAGAACTCCCGCGTGACGGAAAAGCTCCTGATATACGGTGTTTCCCTCGATGGTTCTTGCAAGTTCACCGTTTGCCTTTATAGATTCGTCAAGTGTCTTCTCATTTACCATCGAGGAGAGCCGGTTGGCTTCCGCAACAGGCACACCCATGGCTCTGGCAACATCCTTGATCACCATTTTGGCTTTCATTCGCCCGAAATTTATTATCTGGCACACCGCATCCCGTCCGTACTTCCCGATAACATAGTCGATCACCTTGTACCGGTCACGGTCAGCAAAATCTATATCCGCATCAGGCATCGACACTCTTTCGGGATTCAGGAAACGCTCGAAGATCAGGTCGAATTTAATGGGATCAACACTGGTAATCCCGATTACATAGGCCACCAAGCTTCCTGCTGCCGACCCTCTGCAACCCACCATCACTCCCATTTTCTGTGCGGTAGCAACAAAGTCCCTGACAATCAGGAAATATCCTGCAAATCCCATGGAACAGATGACTTTCAGTTCGTATTCGAGCCGTTCCGTAAGTCCGGGAGTAATATGCGCGTATTTCTCTTTCAGGCCGGCTTTTGCAATCGAAGAGAGGTAGCTCTCGGGATTTTCAAAGCCCTGGGGAACATCGGGGACCGGAAGTTGCGGCTTGATCTTGACAGTCACATTACACTTCTCAGCTATTTCGAGTGTATTGCTCATGGCTTCGGGGATATCGGGAAACAGGGCAGCCATCTCCTGGGGAGATTTGAAGTAGAGCTGGTCAGATGAGAATCTGAACCGATTCGGGTCGTTCATGGTTGTCCCTGTCTGTATACACAGGAGCACCTCATGGGACTGTGCGTCCTCTTTCCGCAAATAGTGAGCATCATTGGCAACGATAAACGGAATCCCCAGTTCTCTTCCCAGTTTTATCATCTCGTCAAAGGCCACAATTTCCTCATCAATATTATGATTCTGCAGCTCGAAATAAAAATTGCCCTCTCCGAATATTGACAGGTATTCCTGAGCGATTTTAACCGCTTTTTCCCTGTCCCCATCAAGAATAGCCCTGGGGATAGCTCCTGCAATACACGCTGATGTCGCGATTATTCCCTGGCTGTATTCCCGGAGTACCTCCATGTCAATTCTCGGTTTGTAATAAAAACCTTCGAGATACCCGATACTGCTGAGACGCATCAGGTTTTTCCATCCGGTATTATCTTTGGCCAACAGAATCAGATGATGGTATGAGCGTTCATCTTTGCTTATCATTCTGTCATGTCTCGAACCTGCTGCCACATAGGCTTCGAAACCCAGTACAGGCTTTATACCGTCAGACATGCAGGCTTCGTAGAATTCAATTGCACCAAACATTCCGCCATGATCAGTAATAGCCAGTGCGGGCATTCCGAACTCTTTAGCCTTCTTGACCAGGTCTTTAATTTTTATAGCCCCGTCGAGAAAGCTGTACTCTGTATGATTGTGAAGATGGACAAAATTAGCGCTCATTTTGGAAGGACTCCGATCCTGCTTATTCTTTTCAAGTAAAACTGTTTCTTAGATCTGCCGGGAGAGACTTCTCCCTCCACAATGGGCTCAACACCCTTTTGACAAGATATGGGATCGACCACATAGGTATTTTTCTTTATGTATGGACTCCCCTCATACTCGAATACCAGTAACTGACCCGTAAGGATCGCATAATCGACCACATGCAGCATCTCACTTGTTTCAAGCTGCTTCAGTTCTCTTCCATACTTTGTATTCCTCATCTGGACTGATGGTTCCGGCTTCTCTGAATCGGGTTGGGTAAGAGGGTAGAATTCCTGAACAGGAGACTGATCGGAGGAAAGAGCAGCCTCCGGTACTGCAGGGAACTGATCCTGTCCAGGCATGCGATAGTCAAACCCCAGCCCCGCAAGAATCTCCCTGACTCTGTTTTCGTTGCCTCTTTTTATCAGATAAACTGCATCAGCAGATAACGGTTCAAGCAGAGAACGAAGCGGTTCATAGGATTCGATCTGCCCGGTAATCTTCTTTTCACCTGAAACGAGCAGATCTCTTTCTGTAATGTAAAGACGATAAAACTCCCTCAACCATTCCCGGACTGTCTCTATGACATTTACAGGAGCATTCCATCCTGTAAGCCACTGAAGGATGCTCTCTCCAGTCACCCCTCTGCTCAGAGAATCCGCGATGACCGTTTTCTCTATTCTGCCTTTGTAGACCCGGTCCAGAGTACCAAGCTCACCTGCCTGCATGAAACTGAAGAGATCTGAGCTGTCAGCCTCCTGAGGAATAATCACAGTAAAATCAGCAGGGATGACAATTTCTGTTTTGGAGATGTCACCCGGACCAATGAAACGGGGCTTACCCAAAACAAGACCGGTACCTTTTTTCCTTAGTTCAAGAACACCAGAAAACCTCAGTGCCAACAGCGTATTTATTGCCTGCTGCCTGTCCTGTTCCGGAAAAACCGAAGTCCTGATCCATTTATCACTGCTGTTGTTAATCAACTCATGGAGCATCTCCTGCCGCCACCCGCCGGAGTACCTGAATGTAAACTCCACCAGATCTTTGTACCGCTGATCCGGACTCTCAGCGAGCCATGACCGGAAGGCTGGTTGATTAAAAAGGAATTCCTGTTCTGTTTCGTAAAGAATTTTTCTGCTTCTGCAGTAGGCAATTCCCAGCCTGGAGATACTATCACCGCTTTCAGATTTAAGCTGCGAGCCTGCATCGGTCAACTTTTTTATCTGAGATGAAGCTGTCCTTGTGAGCCCACCCGTCTTTTTTTTCTTCAACTGCCCCTGGAAACCCAGACCGGCAATGACAGTGATATCATTGAGCATCCGCCAGACCCAGGTTGTGACAGGCTGGCTTTCAACCGGTTCTGCCGCATTGTCAAGCAATGTCCTGATCATATAAGGTCTCAGAGATTGCTCAAATTCATCAAATCCGAAGATGCGTACAGTCCCGGACTGGTTTTTAGCAGCATAAACCAGAAATGAAAGGACCAGAGGATCTGCAAATGGCTCCTGTTCCAATACAAGCCCCGTATCCCCGGTCAGGTAAGCCAGAGCACATCGGAGCTGGTTATTGTTGTCCAATCCGAGGTACCTGTCTCTGAGAGATTCCGGTCTGGAAAATTCAGCCGCTGCCTGGGCGATTTTGCTCGATGAAAGGATTCTTCTGGATGTGTCTGAACCCTTCAGGAAATGGGCAAAAACCCAAGCTGATGGCAGCTTCCCGATATATTGTGCAAATCCGGAGATTATTTGGCTACTCACTGTGTCCCGTTCAATCGATCAGAAGAAACATCAATGGTAAAAATAAGAAATGGCAGAGTATGGGGCGGTGAAAATGGCGACTTTAGGTGAATTGGATTTTTCGGTGGTATTTGTGATGTTTGATGTTATTCGCCACATTCGTGGCGTAATATCGGCGGCATAAATGCCGCCTCTATAACCAAATCAAACCAGGTAACCCGGGTTGGGAAAACGCCTTAAGGCACTTTTTCACCCCGGAGGTAATTTTATGAATCTATGGTTTATGTCACAATTTCAGCTCAGAGGTAAGGTTGAAAACGATATATCTTTAAGACACAAACCATCCCTCTTCCATTATAATTGCAGATTCACGAAAAATAAAGTAGATTTCTATGTATTCTAAACAGGAGAGCTTATGGTCGATAAAGAATTGTTGGATATATTATGTTGTCCTGAAACAAAACAGGATCTCGTCCTGATCAGTGGCAAAACAATCCAAGCAATCAATTCCAGAATTAAATCAGGTGAATTGAAAAACCGTGCGGGAGAGATAATAAGTGAACCGATAGATGCCGGTTTGCTCAGAGAGGATCGCAAATACCTCTACCCTATCCGGGAGGATATTCCAATAATGCTTATCGACGAGGCGATCCCTTTCGAGCAGTTTGATTCCGAATCCTGATTTTTATAACAATGTAAATTGCAGCCAGAATCACAATAAGTATACCCTGGACTACAACCGGTAAGGTAATAATACCGGTTTTATTCTCCTCAGAACCCGTAAGCATTATCTCTTTCAGTGTATCGCCGCAGGCACTGACTCCATTGACAAGCAGCGTAAATTTCCCGGCGCCGGTTGTGTCCATCCGGTTCCATGGGATAACCCATTCAATTGAAACCGTTTGAAGACTGTCTAAGGTTTTGCGGTCCACCTTGTAATAATCAGAGTCACCCGAAGGAGCGGGAATACTTACAGGGATAATATTACCCTTTTGTGTTTCAAAACTGAATTTCCATTCACTGCACTTTAGTTCCCCCTCTGAACGCAGATATCCAGCCAGCCCTTCAGGAGTCCTCAGAGCATCCCACCGCCAGGATTCCCCCCATTTCTTGGCTGTTTCAGCACTCCATTCAAGCAGAAAACCATCCAATTGAATCCGCCGGCCATATTTGTCTATGTTGTAAGATTCAGATGAGTAAACAGGTAAGGAAAACAGAAGAAGAAAAAATGAGAGGCAATAGAGAGCAACTGATGATTTCCACATTTTGGTTTTCCTTTTTTAAAGAAGATGAGTTTCACCCCGGAGATAACTCAATGAATAGATCACATCCGCTGCAATGTTAAGATCATTGCACACATCTGAACCCGATACTGGCTTCGGCAAAATCCGGAGAAAACCAGTGACGGTTTGTGATTCGCAGTTGCATGGGTCCGCTGTACCAACCTCCACCCCTTATCACCTTGTAAAGGCTTGTCGGGGGACCTGAGGGATTATTTTCCTCAGAATAGGAATAGTAATCCTTTTCATAATTATCTGCTGTCCACTCCCAGGCGTTCCCTGTCATATCATGGAGTCCCCATTTGTTAGCAGCACACCTGCCTGTCTGTCCGGGCCCCCCGTTTCCAGCAAAAACACATTTATTTTTATCCGGAGTACTGTTTCCCCATGAATAAATGGACTTTGTACCACAACCAGCAGCATACTCCCATTGAGCCTCTGTCGGCAGTTTCATCTTCTTCCATCGACAATATGCCTGCGCCTGATACCAGGTCACGCACTGAACCGGATATCCAGGATTACGGTATTGCGAAGGCACTCTTGTCTTCTGAAACTCCTTCCCATTCCAGATAAGGCACTTCCCATCATCATAATGAGCTGGAGTACAGTGCCCTGCTTTTACACAGGAATCATATTGCGCCTCTGTGACCTCAAATCGATTCATCTTAAATGAAGAAAGGGTGACAGAATGCTCCGGGCGCTCATCACTTTCACCATTTTTATCACCCATTACAAAAGTGCCAGCCGGAATAGTAACAGTCTGCGCTATTGAGGGAAGCGCATAAACACTTATTAACACCAGCAGAAGTTTTTTCATTGGCTGGTCTGTTTTTCAACTGCAAAAAGGATTATTCCGAAGACCACAAAGGCTCCAATTACCAGAATGGAACTGAACCGTCTTCGATTGCGCTGACTCTCTATCCGTGCATTTTCCAGAGAATCTGTATAGGCTTTGGAAAGCTTAAGAGAGATTTTCAATTGATCAACAACTCCGCTTTTAATATTCACCTTCGTCTGGAAGGGTTCATGATTAGTCAAGACGGCCCTGACCAGATACTCTCCAGGCTTTAAGCGGGAGTCAGAATATGGAGCCACTCCTACCTGTTTATCATCGATAAACAAAGTTGCCCCTGATGGTTCAGTTGTTATGGATAATCCGCCAGGTTGCTGGAGAACTATGTTCAGTTCAGTGGTTCCGATAGTGTCTATTCTGAATTCAACTTTCTTTTGGTAGTATCCGCTTTTCTTAAGAATAAGGAGATGTCTGCCTGTATCCAGGTCTTCAGCAGTAATCGGACTGAGCCCCCGGAGAGAATCGTTAAGGTATACAGCTGCACCTACGGGATTGGTTTTTATAATCAGGGTAACACCTTTTTCCGAAATAGCCTCTGATGTATCGCCAGGGATAAGGGAGTCAACAGAGGTGGGTTCGGCATTGATATTAAGGCAGACCCCCAGAATCAGAGCAAAGATGGAGAAGAGAGATGGTTTCATAGGTACTCCTGAGAGAAAAAAACTGGTATTAATATACAATAAGTGGTGGATTTTGGAGAAAAGAATTGATGTGCTTGCGTTTGATCTGAAATGATTCAGTGATTTAACATTGAGGTTACTTGTTACTTTGGAAGTGTTTCATTGTGCCGCAAAGGTTGACAAAGCAATACAAGTCTTTGAAACAATAAGTTATCTCAGAGGTGAATTGATTCAGGGATGATTAGTTAGAGGTTTTAATCGACCATTCCACAGGGGTAGTTTTTCCTCAGAGATAAATTAGTGATTTAAAGGTTTAAGTCACGGATTCATCTCCGGGTTCCTCACCCCGGAGGAAACGGGTGTGCGGAATTTTTTGTGTAAACTGGTATATAGTGCAGGTGTATTTAATG
>DAOTAZ010000094.1:0-10089 GCA_035382965.1 Chitinispirillaceae bacterium
CGGCCGGCCGTCGATCAGCACCTTGTAGAGACCCCACAGTGCCTTGACATTTTCACTCTGAATTGCAGGTGAAACAAAAACCTGGTTGTCCTTGACCTCGATCTTGAGATCCCGGGGGAATTCACGGGAAAGAGTCCCCTTGCTCCCCTTCACCTCGATCTTCTGCCCGACAACAGACACCTGAACCCCACCTGGTATTTTGACTGGCACTTTTCCTATGCGAGACAAGTTTTACTCCTTTATATTTACAAAATTCCTCTGGCCCTAAAAAGGCTACCAGACTATTCCGATCACCTCACCGCCTACATTCATCTTGCGGCACTCTCTGTCAGTCATTACACCTTTGGATGTAGAAACAATGGCGATTCCCATTCCGTTAAGGACCTTGGGAAGCTCCTGCGCCCCTTTGTACTGCTTACGTCCCGGTGTACTTACTCTCTTGATGCCCTGAATGGAATTACGCAGTTCATCATCATACTTGAGCAGAATCTTGATAATGCCCTGCTTTCCCTCTTCATTGACAAAAGCGTATTTGCTGATGAAATGATTCTCAAACAAAATACGGGTGATCTCTTTCTTAAGATTTGAAGCAGGCACATTCACTGTACGTTTCTTGGCCTGAATCGCATTCCTAATACGGTTGAACATATCTGCAACTTGATCGGTCAACATCCCTAAGTCCCTTTCTCCACGCTTACCAGCTGGCTTTCACCACACCGGGAATTTCACCCTTCAGAGCCATTTCACGAAAACAGATCCTGCAGATACCAAAATCGCGGATAAACGCGCGCGGTCTGCCACAACGTCTGCATCTGGTATACTTACGGGTCGAAAATTTCGGTTTTTTCCTGCTCTTCTTTATCAATGCTTTCTTAGCCACATCAAATCTCCTGCGTTATTTCCGGAAAGGCATCCCCATCTCTTCCAGAAGCGCCATTCCTTCATCATTATTTTCAGCGGATGTACAAATACAGATATCCAACCCGGAAATCCTGGACACCTTGTCACGGTCAATTTCCAGAAATACAATCTGCTCCTTTATTCCCATCGTGTAATTTCCCCTGCCGTCAAAAGACTTGCGGGAAAGACCACGAAAATCCCTGATTCTGGGAATCGTTATGGAAACCAGACGATCGAAAAACTCCCACATCCGGTCCTGACGAAGGGTAACTTTACATCCAATAGGCATGTTCTCCCTCAGTTTGAAATTGGAGATCGCCTTACGGGCCCTTGTCACAACCGGCTTCTGTCCTGAGATCTCCCGAAGCGTCATCACCGCTTCATCGATCAGCTTGGAATCAGAAACCGCATCCCCCACACCCATATTGAGGACAATCTTTTCAAGTCTGGGAACCTGCATTACATTTTTGTAATTAAACCTTTTCATGAGCGCAGGGACCACGGTCTTGAAATACTTTTCCTTTAACCTTGGAGCCTGTTTTGTCTCTGTACTCACTCTATCAACTCCTTAGCCTTTTTGGAAAACCTTACCCTTTTGCCACTTTCAAGAATACTTACACCGACCCGGGTAGGCTTACCTGTTTTAGGACACAAAAGCATAATATTCGAAAGATCAATAGAAGCCTCTTTCTCCATTATTCCACCCTGCTGGTTTTTAGGAGTGGGCTTTGTGTGCCTCTTGATCATATTGATACCTTCAACTATTGCTCTGTTCTTTTCAGGAATAACCTTCAGGATCTTACCGGTCTTGCCCTTATACTCCCCGGAAATCACCTGAACCATGTCATTCTTCCGCAGCCTGAATGCCATAATATAAATCTCCTCAATCCTTAAAGAACTTCCGGTGCCAGAGACACGATTCTCATGAATTTCTTTTCACGAAGTTCACGTGCAACCGGCCCAAAAATACGAGTTCCCTTCGGTTCCCCTGCATCATTGATTATTACCGCAGCATTATCACTGAAACGAATATAGGTACCGTCTTTACGGCCATACTCTTTTGTGGTCCTCACAATAACCGCCTTCACCACAGTACCCTTCTTCACAGCACCATTAGGGAGAGCATCTTTGACAGAGACTATAATAACGTCTCCGATACTGGCGTAACGTCTGCTGGTCCCGCCTAACACCCTGATACACTCAACCTTTTTTGCGCCGGAATTGTCGGCGACGTTCAACCATGTCTCTTCCTGTATCATATTTTCCTCGTTCTGCCTTTTTCGCTCACAAGAGAATTATTTTGCTTTTTCCAGGATCTCTCCAACCCGCCATCTTTTGGTCTTTGACAACGGGCGAGTCTCAATAATCTTCACAGTGTCGCCAACCTTGCTCTCGTTCTTTTCATCATGAGCAATATATCTGGAGCTGGTCCTCACTATCCTTCCATAGACCGGGTGCATGAACTTGCGTTCAATCTTCACCACGACACTCTTGTCCATCTTGTCACTAACGACAACACCTACACGCTCTTTACGATTGTTTCTTTCAGCCATTCTCATTCCTTGGTCATTTGGAACAGAACCACACGCTTCTGCTCGTTATTTTTCAGAAGCGCTCTCTACTTTAACCTTCTCATTCAGGACTGTTTTTGCCCGCGCAATATCACGTCTTACAAGACGAAGCTGCAACGGGTTGGCAAGCTGCCCCATTTTTGCCTGAAAGCGAAGATTAAAAAGCTCTTCTTCCCAGCCGTCAATTTTCTTGGTCAATTCTTCAGGTGATAAATCACGAATCTCTTTTGTTTTCATTCTCGGTTACACCTTATTTTTCGATTTCAACAAATCTTGCCTGAATGGGAAGTTTCTGAGCAGCCAGACGAAGTGCTTCCCTGGCAGTCTCCTCTTTTACTCCAGCCATTTCGAACATCACTGTCCCGGGCCTCACTACAGCTACCCAGCCCTCAGGAGCTCCTTTTCCTTTTCCCATACGGGATTCAGCAGGATGCTTTGTGAAAGGCTTGTCAGGGAAAATACGAATCCAGATCTTCCCACCCCTTTTTATAAAACGAGTCATCGCAATACGAGCCGCTTCAATCTGCCTGTTATCGATCCACCCCGGCTGCATCGCCTGAAGGCCGTATTCTCCGAAATCAATTTTATTGCACCGGGTGGCAAGTCCCTTCATCCGCCCGCGCTGAGCTTTTCTCCACTTTACTTTCTTCGGTGACAGCATCTCAAAATCCTCCTACGCGTGCACGCCTTCTTTGGCAGGCTGCTTCTCAACACGGTTGATAACTTCGCCTTTACAGATCCAGACCTTTACACCCACACACCCGTAGGTAGTGTGCGCAGTAGCTGTCGCATAATCTATATCCGCTCTTAACGTATGAAGCGGAATTCTACCTTCCTTGTAGGTTTCAGTTCTGGCTATCTCAGCACCATTCAAGCGTCCCGCAATCTGAATCTTTATCCCCTCAGCACCCATTCTCATGGCAGTTGAGATGGCTTTCTTCGTTGCCTTCTTGTAAGAAACCCTCTTCTCAACCTGGCGGGCAATATTATCTGCGACCAACTGAGAATCCATCTCAGGCTTCTTGACCTCACGAATATTGATCTGAATCTCTTTCTCAGTAAGATGCTGCAGTTCTCCCTTGAGCCGCTCTACTTCCTCACCTTTTTTTCCAATAACAATTCCCGGTCTGGATGTATGGATCCCGACGGTGACTCTCTTTGCAGTACGCTCTATCTCCAGAGCGGCAATTCCACCATGCTCAAGTCTCTTCCGCAGATAATTGCGAATAAGAAGATCTTCGTAGAGATAGTCCGGAAAACGCTCTTTGGCAAACCAGTTTGAAAACCAGGAACGGGTTATACCTAATCTCAACCCCACCGGATTTGTTTTCTGACCCACAACTCCTCCTGTTAATTAGCAACCGTGACAGTTACATGACACATACGTTTAAGAATCTGTGATGCCCGGCCTTGAGCCCGCGGACGAAACCGCTTCATCACAGGACCCTCATCAACAGAAATCTCCTTGATACGAAGCTCATTGACATCAATGGCAGCATCCGTATGCTTGCTCTGCAGGTTGGCAACAGCAGACTTCAGTAACTTGGAAATATCAGTTGCGACTTTCTTATTTATGTTAAGATCAAGAAGACTCAACGCCTCTCCAACCATCATCCCGCGTACCGCATCCGCAACCAGACGGGTCTTTCTCGCAGTCGAACGCAGATAACGCACTGTAGCTTTAGATTCCACAATTCCTCCCCAGACCTATTTCTTTACAGATGCGGTTTTGTCGGTTTTGGCGGCACCACTGTGACCACGGAACTGACGTGTCGGGGCAAATTCCCCAAGTTTGTGCCCAACCATGTTCTCGGAAACATAAACCGGTATGAATTTGTTTCCATTGTGTACCGCGAATGTATGACCAACAAACTCCGGAAGAATAACAGAACGGCGCGACCAGGTCTTTATCACCTTTTTCTGACCAGACTTGTTCGCCTCATCTACCTTCTTCGACAGATGATCATCTACAAATGGACCTTTTTTTATCGAACGCGACATACCAATCCTCTTCCTTTATTTCTTAGCCCTGCGACGCACAATATATTTGCTAGAAAGTTTACGCGGATTACGGGTCTTCAATCCCTTTGTCTTCTGTCCCCATGGAGACACCGGATGTCCTCCACCTGCAGTCTTTCCCTCTCCACCACCCATAGGATGATCGATAGGGTTCATGGCAACTCCACGCACTGTCGGGCGAATCCCCATGTGGCGCTTACGACCAGCAGACCCGATAACCATGTTCATATGCTCCGGATTACTGACCTGCCCAATCGTAGCCAGGCAGTTCTCCCTGACATTTCTTACCTCACTTGAGGGAAACTTGAGCTGAACCATCTGGTTCTCTTTTGCAACCACCTCGGCATAAGCACCGGCGCTGCGGGCAATCTGACCACCCTTGCGCTCAAAAAGCTCTATGTTGTGTACCTGCATTCCAAGAGGAATATTCTTGAGCGGCATACAGTTACCTTCGGCAATCTCAACCTGGTCACCTGAAATAACCTTCATCCCGACTTTCATATTTGTGGTTGCCAGAATATACCTGCGCTCACCGTCTACATACTTTATCAGAGCTATAAAAGCACTGCGGTTAGGATCATACTCGATTGTTTCCACAATTCCCGGAACATTAAATTTGTCACGTTTGAAATCAATAATCCGGTAAAAGCGTTTGTGCCCCCCACCCCTGTGCCTGACAGTAATAACACCGCGGTTGTTACGTCCGTTAATCTTTGGCTTTGCTTCAAGCAAAGGTTTATAAGGTTTGTCAGTGGTGATCTGATCGAACTGGTTGGTAGTCTTATACCTTAAAGTCGGGGTCACCGGTCTGTAAGTCTTCATTGGCATATTATATACTCCAATTCCTCTGTTCTCTTAAGGGGTTCAAACCTCACCGAATTTCGCAATCCTCTGCCCTTCCTGGATTTTGACAATTGCCTTCTTCCAGTCAGGCTTGTAACCCGCGAACCGCCCCATACGTTTCTTTTTTCCCTTTACAACCATCGTATTGACAGATACTACTGAGACTCCAAACAGCTTCTCTACAGCCGTTTTTATCTGCGGCTTTGTAGCAGTACGCAAAACCTCGAAAACATACTTGTTCTGCGTCTCACGCTGAGTAGTATTCTTCTCTGTAATAGATGGATATCTGATAATTGAATGATACTTGCTCACAGTGCCACCGCCTCTTGTACTTTACCGATCAGCCGTTCATCAGCAAAAATGATGTTTTCATTTGTAAGGACATCATATGCGTTGATCTCGGAAACCGGCCTGATTTCAAGATCTCTGATATTTCGACCGGAAAGAAAAACGTTTCTCCCTTCCTTATCAATTATCAATAAATTTTTCTGTCCTGAAACTGAGAGAGCCTTTAGCAGATCTGCAATGGTCCTGGTTTTGGGTGTCTCACAACTGATACTCTCCACAACCATCACCTTTTCATCTTTAGCTCTCGAAGAAAGCGCTGAAGCAAGTGCAAGCCTGCGCATCTTCTTTGGAATCTCAGAATAGTAGTCGCGAGGCTCCGGACCGTGAGCTTTTCCACCACGAACCCAAACCGGCGATGTATTCGAACCGGCACGTGCCCTTCCTGTCCCCTTCTGCCTCCAGGGTTTTCTGCCGCCGCCGCTGACCTCTGCACGACTCTTTGTCTTTGCCGTACCCTGACGCTGATTGGCGAGGAACTGGGTTATTACCTGATGCAACAGACTTTCGTTTACCTGCGCACCAAAAACATCTTCCGGCAGATCGATCTGCCCCTTAACGGTCCCATCCTGCTGATATAATTTTGCCTTCATCGTTGCATTCACCCTGATATAAGCGTGCTACCCATTTTTCTTTATATAAACATATCCGCTGGCACGGCCCGGAACCGCACCCTTCACAAAAACAAGTCCGGCTTCTTTGTCAAGACCAACAACCTCAAGATTCCTGACCGTCCTCTGGGCATTTCCATATTGCCCGGACATCTTTAAGCCAGGAAAAATCCTTGCAGGATAAGTGTTCGCACCGGCAGATCCGCGTTCACGGACATTGGTGTTTCCATGAGATTCCCGCCCGCGCCTGAAATTGTACTTTTTTATGGTACCGGCATGTCCGCGCCCCTTGGAAATTCCGGTCACATCCACAAATTTGGTATTTTCCAGAATTTCAACTCCGACACGCTGTCCCGGTTTCAGTGACTCTTCAGCAGAATCAAGCTTGAATTCCTTTACAACACGAGAGAAGACACCGCCGTTCTTCTTGAAATGGCCCGAAAGCGGTTTTGTAACCCTCTTCTCAGAAACCTCATCAAAACCCAGTTGAACTGCTGAATAGCCGTCTTTTTGGGATGTTTTTACCTGATGGACAACATTGTTGCCGGCCAGAATAACAGTTACCCCGACTGCCTTTCCATCTTCATTAAACATCCTGGTCATTCCGATTTTCTTACCAATCAAACCCTGCATATCACACCCGTTTTTTAAGGAAACTGTTTCAGGCTCTTACACTTTGATCTCAACATCAACACCCGCTGGCAAATCCAGCTTCATCAGGGAATCAACCGTCTGAGGTGTAGACTCAAGGATATCAATAAGACGCTTATGAATACGCGTCTCGAACTGCTCTCTGGACTTTTTGTTAACATGCGGAGAACGCAGTACCGTGTAAACAGTCTTTTCGGTTGGCAACGGTATCGGCCCTGAAATACGAGCCCCGGTACCCTTTGCCGTGCGTACTATATCCGACGCCGACTTGTCCAGAATATTGTGGTCAAACGATTTCAAACGAATCCTTATTCTTTCGCCCGGCATGAATCTATGCTCCTTTTTTTTTCTTTCCTTCTTCATTCCGCTACATTCTGCCTATTCGCCTCAGGATCTCTTCCTGTACAGCCCTTCCGGCAGCTTCGTAACGGTCAAATTGCATTGTGTAGACAGCTCTTCCCTGTGTCAGGGATCTCAGCGCAGTTGCATAACCAAACATTTCCGATAAGGGAGCCTCTGCATCAACCACCTGCGCATCTTTACGATGCGAGATTCCGAGAATCTTTCCCCGCCTTCCGTTGAGATCATTGATAACCGATCCCATAAACTCAGAAGGCACAACTACTTCTATTTTCATCACCGGCTCTAAAATCGCCGGATTTGCTTTTGTACAAGCCTGCTTGAACGCCATCGTACCGGCGATCTTGAAAGACATTTCCGTGGAATCTTCTTCATTGAAAACTGCACTCTTCAGTCTTACTCTGATTCCCGCCTGCGGGAACCCGGAGAACATTCCACCACCCGATGCTTCCTCGATACCCTGACGAACCGCCGCGACAAAAGACTGCGGAATCGACTCTTTATCTACTTCACTGAGGAACTCAATATTCTTAGATGCCTCAACCGGCTCAACAGTTATTTCCAGCCTGGCATACTGACTCTTACCTCCAATTACCTGTGACAATTCAAATTCTTCATTTACCCTGGAAGTAATAGTCTCTTTATATGAAACCTGAGGATTTCCAACATTTACACCGATATTAAACTCGCGAATCAACCTGTCGACAAGAATCTCAAGATGAAGTTCCCCCATACCGGAGATAAGTCTCTGACCTGTCTCTGAATCAACCTTAACCCTGCAAGTCGGGTCTTCATCAACTAACCGCTGAATAGCAGCGTTAAGCTTTTCTTCATCAGCGGTACTCTTAGGCTCTATCGATCTCCATAACACCGGATCAGGAAAAACCATTCTTTCGTACACTATAGGAAAATCGGGATCACATAGAGTATCACCCGTTGTAGTGTCCTTCAGACCAACCAGAGCCACTATATCACCAGCCCGCATGAATTGCTCCGCATGTCTTCTGTTTGAATGCATCCGGAATATTCTGGTTACCTTCTCTCTTGCTTTTGTGCGGGGATTTATGTAAAGATCCCTTAAACCCGCTTTACCAGAATACACACGAGCAAAAGTCAAACTACCCACATGAGGATCAGTGGCTATTTTGAATATGAGAGCTGAAAAAGGGCCCTTCAAATCAGGCATTCTCTCTTTCCGCTCACCAGTCACAGGATCAGCACCCTTAATAACCCCCCGGTCTACCGGGGAAGGGAGAAAATCCACAACAGCATCAAGCAACTGCTGGATTCCCTTATTCTTAAAAGCTGAACCGCAAAGTACCGGACAAATTCTATTCTCCAGCACCCCGGCCCTGATAGCCTTTATAATAAGATCGGGATCGACCTGTTTCTCTTCAAGGAGCAGACTCATAAGATCATCATTAAAATCCGCTACCTGCTCCAGCATTTGTCCCCTTTTGCTCTCAGCCAATTCTAGAAGATCCTCTGGAATTTCACTCTCCAGAACTTTTGCACCCATCGTCTCTTCATCGTATCGGTAAGCTTTCATCCGCACCAGATCAACAACACCTTCAAATTGATCCTCTTTTCCGAGCGGAACCTGAACAGCAACCGGTCTGACTGCAAGCTTCTGCTTCATTTCATCGAGCACATTGTAAAAATCGGCTCCAACCCTATCCATTTTATTCACAAATGCGATCCGGGGAACGTTGTATTTGTCGGCTTGACGCCATACAGTCTCAGACTGAGGTTCTACGCCTCCAACCGAATCGAACACGGCAACTGCGCCATCCAGAACTCTCAAAGAACGCTCTACCTCGATGGTAAAATCCACATGTCCTGGAGTATCGATAATGTTTATCCGATGCTCTCTCCAGAAACAGGTGGTTGCAGCAGAGGTAATTGTAATTCCCCTCTCCCGCTCCTGCACCATCCAGTCCATGACCGCATTTCCATCATGAACTTCACCCATCCGGTGCAGTATACCGGTATAAAACAGTATACGCTCCGTTGTGGTTGTCTTACCTGCATCGATATGAGCCATGATGCCGATATTTCTGATTCTTTCCAGAGAAACTGGTTCATCCATAAAAATCTCCCTATCGGCACCCGCATCCCTGTATTGACCTGTAACCTCTCTGCCCTCCAGAGCAGAATCAATCAGTACAGGAAATCAAAGAACATCTCACTACCAGCGGAAATGCGCGAACGCCTTATTCGCCTCCGCCATCTTGTGAGTATCAATCTTCTTTCTTACGGCGCCACCTTCATTCTTCGACGCCTGAATAAACTCGTTGGCCAGCCTATCGGCCATACTCTTTTCCGACCGCTCTTTTGAATAGTTAATCAACCATCTGATAGCCAGAGAAGTTCTCCTCTCAGCAGGAACCTCAATAGGCACCTGATAGTTGGCACCACCAATACGACGGGATTTAACCTCAAGAACAGGCTTCACATTATCAATGGCCTTCTTGAAAACACTCATCCCATCCTGACCAGTCCGCTCAGCAATCAGGTCGATAGCATCATAGAAAATTCGCTCTGCCAGGCGTTTTTTTCCACACCTCACCACGTTGTTAACAAACTGGGTAACAAGCGTGCTATTGAATTTCGGATCAGGAATAAGATCTTTTTTTACAGCTTTCCTTCTTCTTGACATATTGATCCCTTATTTCTTTGGACGCTTTACACCGTATTTTGAACGACCGCGTTTGCGATCCGCCACCCCTTGTGTATCAAGAGCACCACGGATAATGTGATAACGCACTCCCGGAACATCCTTGACCCTG
>DAOTAZ010000095.1:0-10066 GCA_035382965.1 Chitinispirillaceae bacterium
CAGGAGCGTCATCGGGTACGACCTTGATCTCCTCAACAGGGTTGGTTGGTGCAGAGGGTATCGAAACCTCCTGGATTCCAGCCAGAGCCATGTCGATAGAATCGATGTTCATCTTTACTACAGCATCACCTTTTCTGCCATAGGTTTTCTTGACTGCGTTCTTGATAGAGTCGATCGCGATGTTTTCATCGATAATCCTGGAGATTTTAAAGAAAGCAGTCTGCATGATGGTATTAATACGGGGACCAAGCCCGATTTTCTGGGCGATTCCGATCGCATCAATAACATAAAACTTCAACTTCTTATCAATGATCTGTTTCTGAACACGACCTGGGAGCATGCTCCAGACTCTGTCTTTGTCGTACTGAGATTCCAGAAGGAATATTCCGCCATCCTGGAGATTATCGAGCATGTTAAGCTTTTCCAGGAAGGAGAAATTGTGGCATGCCAGGAAGTTGGCTTTGCTGATGAGATATGGGCTGCGAATCGGATTTTTACCGAAACGAAGATGTGACACCGTAACGGTTCCTGCTTTCTTGGAATCGTAAACGAAGTAACCCTGAGTATAGTTATCGGTCTTATCAGCAATAATTTTCATGCTGTTTTTATTGGCGCTGACAGTCCCGTCAGATCCCAGACCGTAAAAGAGTGCCCTGTAAACATCTTCTCCCTCAATTGAGAAAGATCTGTCGAAATCTAATGAACTGTTTGTCAGGTCATCATTGATACCAACAACAAAGTGGTTCTTTGGTGAGCTCTTATCAAGTTCATCAAAAATTGTCTTGACCATTGCGGGAGTGAATTCTGCGGAACCCAGTCCGTAGCGGCCTCCGATAATAACCGGCATAGAGGAGAACTTTGTGTTTCCTTCCTGGAAAGCCTCGCCGATAGCCGATCTGACGTCTTCGTAAAGAGGTTCACCGAGTGATCCGGGCTCTTTTGTTCTGTCGAGAACAGCAATTTTCTTTACTGTTGCAGGGATGGCGTCGATCAGATTCTTTACACTGAAAGGCCTGAACAGACGAACCTTTATAACACCGGTTTTTCTGCCCTGCTTATTGAGGAAGTCAACTGTTTCATGCACTGTGTCTGCACCGGAACCCATAATCACGATTACGTTTTCTGCATCAGGGGCTCCGACATAGTCAAACAGATGGTACTGACGTCCGGTCAGTTTGGCAAACTTGTCCATGTATTTCTGAACAATTCCCGGACACATCAGGTAGAAAGGATTGACAGTTTCACGTCCCTGGAAGTACACATCAGGGTTCTGAGCGGTTCCCTTGATAAAGGGACGGTCGGGACTCATGGAACGCTTGCGGTGTGCCCATACCAGTTCGTCATTTATCATTGCACGCATATCATCAAATGTGAGCTCCTCGATTTTCTGAAGCTCATGTGATGTACGGAAACCATCAAAGAAATGCACGAAGGGAACCCTTGCCTCTAAAGTAGCACTATGGGCAATGAGAGCGAAATCCATGGCTTCCTGTACACTGGTTGAGGAAAGCAACGCAAAGCCTGTCTGGCGTACAGCCATCACATCACCGTGGTCACCGAAAATCGAAAGACCCTGGCAGGCTATGGCACGTGCAGATACATGGAAAACAGTTGGAGTCAGTTCACCAGCGATCTTGTACATATTGGGGATCATGAGGAGCAGACCTTGTGAGGCGGTAAAGGTAGTAGTCAATGCTCCTGCTGAGAGTGCACCATGGACAGCACCTGCAGCTCCGCCTTCAGACTGAAGCTCTGAGACCTGAGGAACTGTTCCCCAGATATTTTTCTGACCAGCTGCACTCTTTTCATCCGCAATCTCACCCATGTTCGATGATGGGGTGATCGGGTATATGGCAATGACTTCGTTGACCGCATGCGCTACGTGTGCGCAGGCTGAATTACCATCATGAGGTACTTTGTTTTTAGACATGTTAATAAGCTCCTCTATATTGTTAAATCAGAATCGAGAGAAAACATAACAATATAATTGCAACCAGCATTTTTTCCAACCAAAACCGGTGCAAAATTAATTGAATACCCCAATTTTAAAAGAAAACGTGCCGGAGAAATATTTCGGCATAGAAGGTTGGATATTGCACATAAAGCAGGAAAAGATACGATGAAAGGACAATTTCACCGCAGGGGCTGCATCAGCAGCAAATTACTGCGATTCTTCACCTGTTCTCTCTTCCTGAATCTTCTGAGGAATGCTTTCCACAGGTGTAACCGTTTCCGGTGTGCGGGGGTTACTTTTAATTGTTGCCTTTAGAATGATAAATGCAAAGAAGGCAATTCCCAGTCCCAGGAACAGGTAAGAGATTAGGTGGTAGTATCTCTCCAGAAGTTCTTTCTGGGAGTATAGAAAAAAACCGAGTAAGACCAGTATCAGATTCCAGATTCCTGATCCAATACAGGTGAAAAGCAGAAAGTTCTTCAGATTCATTCGTGCAAATCCGGCAGGAAGTGAAATCAACTGGCGAATGACCGGAACCAGTCTTCCTATCAAAGTTGAACTGATTCCATATTTGTTAAAATATGCCTCTGCCTTCTGCAGGCTCTCCTGCTTGATCATCAGAAGGTGTGCGATTTTGGTGTCTGCCAGGGCGTAAAGCACTTTCCTGCCCAGGATCAGAGCAAAGTAGTAATTGAAAATAGCACCGATCAAAGCACCTAAAGTCGAGAAACCAAAGACTCCGTATATATTAAGCTGCCCCTGAGCGGCTTTCCATGCAGCAGGGGGAACCACTATTTCTGAAGGAAGAGGTATAAAGGAACTTTCAATCGCCATAAGAATGGTGACGGTCAGGTAATTGATATGTTCCATGTACCAGTTGATGAATGTTGAGAGCAATTCATGCATATTTCTTGACGACCTTTTTTCTAAAGGTGAGATGACTTAAAAAAGTGTTCCAGGTTTTACAGGTTGCTGTGATTAAAAAGGACTACCAGCCATGTTCCCCAATAAGCGGCACAAAGACTACATTACCTGCTTTTGTAGTCTGACGCAGGCCTTCGGTTGTTTTGTCGAAAATGTAAAGTTCCTGATTGTTTCTGTCGCCAGTTGGAATTACCATCCTCCCGCCGACTGCCAATTGGTCAGAAAGAGTTTTAGGCACTACAGGTGCTCCGGCAGTTACTATTATTTTGTCAAATGGTGCATTTTGCGGCCATCCGCAGGTCCCGTCACCGATTTTGAATACAACATTAAGATAACCCTTTTCCCTCAGGCGTTTTCGTGCTGCTTCTCCCAGAACGTTATTTCTTTCGATCGTATAAACACGGCGCGAAAACTGGGCCAGTATCGCAGTCTGAAAACCTGAACCAGTACCTATTTCCAGAATTTTCTCATCTTTTTTCAGTTCAAGGAGTTGTGTCATGCAGGCCACAATCGAGGGCTGGGATATGGTCTGTCCGCAACCGATTGGAAGAGCATTGTCATCATAGGCCTGGGCATACATGGCACCATCTACAAACAGATGACGCGGGACTTTACGGAAGGCATCAAGCACCCTCTCATCGGTTATCCCCTTGTCACGAAGAGTTCTGATCAGTTTTTCACAGGCAAACGTTGGATTTAGATGTTCTGTCATTTGCTTGATTCTTGGTTTTGTATTTGAAATTAGTTCTGATTACGGCTTTAACCCATCTAAAAGTGTCGTAAAGATGGGAAATGTGACTTAGGTCACTCAAATATAATGTCTGCACTTCTGTAAAACAGATCTTAAAACCGCTGCGAACCGCTTTGATAATGACTTCTGATTCCATTTCGAATCTCTCATAGTCAATTGTAACAGAACTGAGAAAAGCAGCGGAATAGATCCTGTAGCCGCACTGACTATCCCTGATATTCACTCCTGTAAAGAGGGAGAGAATCCATGATGTCAGGCGGTTGGAGCAGATTCTCAAGAAAGGCATGGAGCCGGGAACCATCTTTCTGGCGCCGATACAGATTCCAATGTCAGGATCTTTGTTGATTGCAGAGATAAATTTATGCAGGTCATCGGGTGAGTGCTGCCCGTCGGCGTCCATAGTTATTACCCAGGCAGCTCCTTTTTTCAGAAGAAAGGAAAAACCGGTCCTTAAGGCGGCTCCTTTCCCTTTATTTACTTCATGTCTGATACAATCGATCTTTAAATCTTTACATAGATCGTAAGTATTATCTCCTGAGGCATCATCAACAACACAGATTTGTTTTTCAGGCACAAAACAGAGCAGGTCAGGGAGAAATTTCCTTAGAAGATCTGCTGATTTATAAGCCGGAATAAGGACAAAAACAACTTCAGGCCACTCTGCTGAGAGCATCCATTTTCTCCTGAATCAGAGCGCGAAGACTTTCGGTGAAATCCTCATTGTCTGAATACTGTTGAGTGCAGATCGGATCACCTAAAATGATATCCACTCTGGCAAACGGTTTTGGAATTATAAATCTATCCCACGATTTAAGTCTCCAAGAGCGGTCGGAAAACAGTACCACCGGCACAACAGGTGCTCTGGAGAGGAAAGCTATCTGTGCCACACCGGATTTAACAATTTCTGCCGGTCCCCTTGGCCCGTCAGGTGTTAATACAATACTTTTCTTTTCTTTCAATACCCGTACACACTGCCTGAGTGCAGAGAGACGGTTGTGGCTTGATGAGCCAAAGACAATATCGTGTTTCCAGCATTTTGCCACTGCAGCAGCAATCCTTCCATCACGGCTCTGAGAAACCAGCGCGGTTTTTCCGGTGTTTCTGAAAACAAAGGAAAGTGGCAGCAGTTGTGAGTGCCAGAAGCAGTAGATTCTGCCGTATCCCTGATCGTTAAATGGGTCAATAGCTTCAGGAGTCTTGATTTTAACCCGCCAGGTTCTGCCTAATACCGAGGCAATAAGCCAGATTGATAGACTGGTCAGGTTCATTTCAGGCGAGTCGGATTTTATGCTCATTTTTATTATCTTATGATATAAATATCAGTATTGTCCAGTATGGGAAACTAATAAAATTCTACTTCCGGAAAAAACAGATTATTTCAACTTTGTTTCTTGAACTGCAAATGTTTTGAAGTACACTAATTAATTAATTTTAATTAAAACACTATATTATATGGAGAAAACATGCATTTTAAATTAAGAAATGTTCTACTTCCGGTTTGCTTCTTCTGTTTACACGCTTCAGCAACTCTCCTTCCGTTTTCTTCAACTCTTCCTGCAGTAAGTACCCCTTACGATTCTATACTTCTAAAAACCTGGCAGGGAATAAAGAAACGCAATATAGATCCTTATGAAATCCCAATGGTTCACAGACCTAAATCAGAGTTACCCCACGATTTTGTTTCCGAAGGTGCGGGTTATGGGATGATTCTGGCACTTTATTGTAATGATCAGGTTTACTTTAATAAGATATGGGATGCAGCCGAGACTTATCTCTGGGCAGGTCAGTTCTACAACTGGAGGGCTAACAGTGAGGGAGGCGTGATAGGAACTGGGGCAGCTACCGATGCAGAGCAGGATATTGCCCTGACACTGATCTTTGCAGATTTACTTGTCAAAAAAAACGTTTGGCAGGCACATACAAGCCCCAAAGGTGTCACTTATGCTCAAAGGGCTCAGGAGATCCTTAACAGTATCTGGTCACTGATGGTGGAGGGGGGGAAATATCTCAGACCAGGTGCGGAATGGGGGGGGAGTAATTTCGTTAATCCCGGTTATTTCGCCCCGGCATTCTACCGTGTTTTCGAAGAATTTGATTCTGAGAATCATAACTGGAGTGCTGTAATTGATCAGTGCTATGCAAGCATCGCTCTTTCTCCAGGTTACCAGAATGGGCTGGTTCCGGACTGGATGAAGCCCACTGGTGAGTTTTGCGGAGAGGCACTGGGGTATAACAGCTATGCCGGGGGAGAGTTTTTTTACAAGGATGCTATAAGGGTTCTATGGCGGCTCGCAACCGATTACCTGTGGTATAATGAACCTCGTGCCAAGACTTTTCTTCAAAAGGCACTGGCTTTTATTGGTACACCGGAGAGGGCGAATTTTTTTCAGATGGATGGAAGTGCTGTCACAGATGAGTTTGAACTTGGCAATGGAGTAACCCGCCAAAGAACCGAACACAGTCATCTTACAATCGGGATGTGGGCAACAGCGGCAATGGGAGCCGGAGGTCCACAGGCAGCAGAACCTTTCAGCGATGAGCTCCTCAAATTTTATGAAGGTGGTGACTACTGGGGGAAAGCCAGCGATACAACCTTTGAGGATACACTTCACAATGAGATGTACTTCGATCAGTTTCTGGCCTGGTTTGGTGCATCACTTATTTCCGGAGTTTTTACAAATCTTTGGGAAGACATGAAAGATTCACTCCCTGGAGTGCCGCTTCAGTGGGTAAATCAACCGACAATTGGACCCTTTGATATCAAAGCCAATGTTGAACCACTTAAGATAAGCGGGGTTTTTAATAAAACTGCCAGATGGACGGTTGAACTGGTACATTGGCAAGACTCCACAGCCTGGTGCCAGTTCAGTGGAAAATCCAGTTCCATAGACATATCCTGGGTTGGAATTTCATCTGAAGGCAGTGCTATGCCTCAGGGCTACTACGATGTTACCATCTCTGCCAGAGGACTTTCTGAGCAGGTAAAGCAGAGAGTCTGGCTTGGGGAAGTGCTGAACCTTATGTATGGAAACCGCCTGTTGATCGATGATTACCGCGATGGCGATCTTATGCCCTACATAGGAAGCAGTTGGACCAGTTATCTTGACAGCCATGAGGGGAAGGCCGGCAATTCGTCAGTTCGTGAATTCAAAATCATTCAGGAAGACAGCCCTCTGCTTAAATGGGCTTACCACCTGGATCAGGGACACCTGGGATTTGATCCATATGCGGCACTCGAATGGAACTGTATGACCTCTGAAGGGAATCTTAATCTGAGCGGTCTCGATACTATTATCATTTCTGCCCGTTCAGCGTCACCGCTTGGAGTTTCCGTTCAGCTAATAACCTCAGATATAACCGATTACAACTATTTTCACGATTCTCTCTACCTTAACACACAAATGAAGGAGTTTCGCCTTCCTGTGGCCGGATTTACTCAGAGATGGTCCGGTTATGCACAATTAGATTTGTCAAAGGTTACGGCAATACGGTTTCAGGTTCAGCAGCCAAGTGGTACAGAAAATGAAATCGTACTTGGCAAGGTGTATTTCACTGGAAATCTGGGGAGTATTTATGAGGCTCCACCAGCGTATATACCTCCGGTTATCAAGACCAGGAAGATGCTTGCAAACAGAAGCCAGCAGGGATTGACGATCAGTACTGCGGGAAATATGCTCAAAGTGAAAGCATATCGGACTTTTAACAGCATGACCATCTATGACCAGTCAGGAAGGTTTGTAAGCAGGTTGAATGTCAGGAACGGAGTGGCACTCTGGGATTATTCAAACATTAAAGGGAAAAGGGTTCCACCAGGAGTTTATGTGCTTGTAGCGGAAGGTAGAGAAAACAGAATGGCTCTGCCTTTGAACTGCAGATTTTAACTGCTGATAATCAGTTAACCATCCCGAGGAGAATCTGTAATTATCTGAGATAAAGAATGCTTTGGAAATCAGCGGTTTAATCAGGCACTTGTGGTTGAGTCCTGCTTCATCCGCCAGATTTCCGCATATTTAGTTACCCAGATTCTTGCCGCAGTCTCCTCGTCCACATCTTTTCCCAGGATTTCTGAGAGATACTGGCGATATTTTCGTATCTCTTCAATCTGAATATGGTTGTCCATAATTAAGACCCCGGAAAGTCGCTATATACATTATCGGCTTTTCAAAACAATCTCTAATGAAAAAACCGGACCAATTCTATGAACCTCAATTCCTCAATCAATCATTGGGAATTGTGTTATTTAGTTTTTACTCAATGATGAAAACAGAAATTTCAGAGAACTGTAAAAAACGCACGGACTATTTTTACATTTCAATGTAATCTTCCACCTCTTGCAGATCCGGGAAGCTACAGTGTTTAATATCTTATTTGGTGAAGTGGAACAGCAATGTATTTAATTCCTCAGGTTAAAAAGCTGACTTTTATCAACGGCATTTTTTCAATCGATCCGGGAGATAAGATATATGTTCCGGAGTTATCTGAAGAATATATGCCTGTTATCTTAACAATTAATAAAACGCTTGAGAAGAGGATGTGTTTTATTCTTTCTGCAGAAAGTCCCCCAGATATTTACTGTAAAGGTATTTACTTTTGCAAGGTGGAAGCCGCTGGGCCAGAGGATTACACTCTGAGGGTGAGCAGAGAGAAAATTGAAATCCTGGGCAGGGGAGAGGAGGCGTTTTTCAGGGCAGTTCAGACACTCTGTCAGATTATAGACCAGTGCGGAAGGGATATCCCTTGCCTTTACATAGAAGACAGTCCGGATTTTCTGTGCCGTGGCTTTTATCATGACATCACCAGGGGAAAGGTTCCCAGGCTTGACACACTGAAATGGCTTGCGGAGAGACTCGCTTATTACAAATTCAATCAGATGCAGCTTTATATAGAGCATACTTATGCATTCAGAAATATTCCTGAATTATGGGAGGATAAGAGCCCAGTTACCGCAGAGGAGATCAGGGAACTTGATAGTTTCTGCCGCAGCCTGCATATAGATCTTGTTCCTTCTTTGTCAACATTTGGACATCTTTACGAACTTCTTCGCCTGAAAAGATTCGAGCATCTTAACGAGCTTGATATCAAAGCCTCAGAAATCCCTCATAATCTCTGGGACAGAATGGCTCATTACACAATTGACCCTTCGAATCCGGAAAGCTTTGCGCTGATCGAATCTATGATTACAGAACTGCTTCCGCTGTTTTCATCAAAATACTTTAACATCTGCTGTGATGAGACTTTTGATCTGGGCAAGGGGAAAAATTCCAGCAGGGCAGAAAGGGCAGGGGTTGGCAGGATCTATGTTGATTTTGTCAAAAAGATCGCCGGAGTTGTGATAGAAAACGGTAAGATACCAATGATGTGGGGAGACATAGTACTTCATCACCCTGATCTTATCGGGGAGCTTCCTTCTGAGATGGTTTTTCTTAACTGGGGATATGATCCGGATATTGATGAAAAAGGGGCCAAACTTTTTGCAGAAAAAGGCCTTACGCAGTACTGTTGTCCGGGAGCACGGGGATGGAGCAGGTTTGCCTATGACATTGAAAATGCATCCTTAAACATTCGCCGGATGATCTCCCATGGGTATTTTTTTAATGCCAGAGGGATTCTTCTGACAGACTGGGGTGATTGCGGTCATGTAAACTTCCTTTCCGGTGTGCTCCATGGAGCGATGCTGGCTGCTGCTCTTTCATGGAATCATGAATCCTACAGTGATGATAAAGAGTTTGATCATGCTGCATCTGTGGTTGAATGGGGCGAGCAATCCGGAACTCTTTACAGCCTTCTAAGGGAACTGGGAAGTCTGTGTCCCTACCATTTCGGCAACATTTATGCCTGGACCATAAACCTGCAGGGATTGTGGAACAGGGAAGATATGGTCAAAGAAATGGATAGTGTAACTCTGGTGAAAAATTTCCGGAGGGCAGGGGAAATAGCGGATGCCATATCCGGGCTGAGTGATTTTACAATTGATAAATACGGAGAGTTTTTCTGGAGTGCACGGGCGGTTCAATGGACACTGGGGCTTCTATGCTTTAAGAAGGTTAAGGAATACGGGCAGAACTGTGAAATGCCAATTAATAAAGAGAATTTGATCAGAACCGGGCGGCATTTGACTGATGAGTTTGTTGATCTTTGGAGGAAGAGAAATAAGGAGTCGGAATTGAAGGAAGTAGTGGAGATTTTCAATGCAGCATTGGAGAAGGTGGGGAGATTGGGGTAGGGTTTTTAAGGTTTACCTCAGAGGTGACTCAAGTACCCAGGTTTGTTTTACCTTAGAGATAATTTAATGACTTTTTTGCTTTTGATCACTTTTTACCTCAGAGATGAACTAAGGACATTGCCTTTGATCATTGTTTCACCTCGCAGGTGAATTAGAGATTATGAATTGTACCCGAATTGGTGGACACACCTATTACCAAAATATTTTTATTCAT
>DAOTAZ010000096.1:0-10058 GCA_035382965.1 Chitinispirillaceae bacterium
ATCTCCTGCTGCTCCTGTTCAGATAAATAGGTCAGAGATGCGTGAAAGAAGGAATTTTCTTCTTTCCAGACATGACCGGGGTAAAACTTCACCAGATTATCCATCTTCTCTACTATAGGCATCAGGAGTTCATGGTTCCCCTTTACATATCTGGTCTTGTATTCGAAAATCTGATCTGTAAGCTCTCTTACATAAACATGGTCCCGTATCAGTTCCTCCATCATGAGGCGATCTTCTTTCCTGAGGTCACGATCTTCGAGAGTGGAGAAAAGGATCTGCTCCTCTTTACCGTGATGGGTCCTGTCTGCATACATTTTGATAAAATCCACCGCAGTATCGATAAAGACTGGATTAACCCGTTTCTGTTGTTTGATAAACAGAGTTTCCTGATGGATAAGAGTGAGGAGTTTTTCGATAAGACGATGCTCTTTTCTTAACGGGCCTGAGGGATTCATAATAGTGTCCCTGAAAGATTTAGAGGTTTTTTATTTATATGTAAAAAGCAAAGGTATTGCCAATCAGCACCGAGTATTTGTTCTTCAGATCGGGGGCGGAATCGGTTTGGTATCGAATGTTTTTTATCCGATTTTCTCCGGGGTGAGTGTAGAGGGGACTCTGTGCCCCCTCAGAAAGCGACTTATAATAATTACTCTGATATTGGAAAATAGATCTCTGTTTTAAGCTCCTCTTCCGGTGTGTTTTCAGGGGAATTAAGATACACCTCGTACATCCATTCCGTGGTTTTGATCTCTTTTTCCTTAATAAATGCCATAACTTTGTTATAGGTATTTTCCAAGGTTGAGTAGGGACCTTTATGGAGAGCATAAACAACTTTGCCTCCCGGTATTACCCTGAATTTGATCCGTCCCTCTCCGCTGTCATCCTGATCGATCGTCCATCCGATCTCAATGTCAAGATTTTCCATATCGGTATTATGGTACAGAGCAAAAGCCCTCCCGGATAAATTTATCCCTTTACGGCCCATGTAGGCCATGATCTCCCCGTAGGCTTCTCCGAACACCCGGGGGAGCTCCGATGCCCTGGTTGTCAGCCGTACAACAAGCGCTTTCTGATCAACAGTGTTCCTTATTTCCATCATTGCCTCCTTACAGCAAAAAAAATGAAAGTGGGTAGTTAGCATTAATATACTGTTCAAATGAACAGTATACAAGATTTTTATTTGTTTGTGAATTTCTGTGCAGGACGGTAAAGAAGCAAATTCCGGGACAGAAATAATAATTCACCTGTTAATTCTCAGATTCTCTGGAGCAATTACCCGCTGTCCCCCGATAGGCTACGAAAAATGCATGTACCTCCTGAACCAGCAGGGAATTTTATATTATAATAGAGGAAAATGTGAGGAGTCGCCCGCATGATCTCAATCTTTGACTACACCGATTATCGGTTGTTTCTGAGGGACTACTATACAGAGCAGAAAATGCTCAATCCATCCTTCTCTTATCAGGCTCTTGCCGACAGGGCTGGTCTTAAATCCAAAACATATCTTCATAAGGTAATCACCGGCAAAAAGAATCTGGCAAAAAGCAGTGTCCTCAAGGTGGCAAAAGCCATTAAATTAAAATACAGGGAAACAGAATATCTCAATGCTCTGGTCGATTTCAATAATGCCAAAACCATTAGGGAAAAAGAGTACTATTTTACAAAAGTAAAAGAACTTTCACCTGCTGTTCAGGGACAACTTGTTCTCAAGAGCCAGTTTGAGTATTTTTCCAAATGGTATTTTGTGGCGATAAGAGAGCTTGTTACCATGTTCGATTTCAAGGATAATTTCAGACTGCTTGCCAGAACTGTGGAACCACCAATTACTCCTGAACAGGCCGAGGAAGCGGTAAAGATATTGTGTGATCTGGGCCTGATAAAAAAACTGCCCTCCGGACGATATCGTCAGACTGATTCTGCCCTCAGGACAGATTCCGATACGATTCCTTTTGCTGTGCAGCTTTTCCAGAAAAAATGCCTCGAACTGGCTTCAAGATCTATTGAGAAGCACACCCGTGATATCCGTGATATCTCTACACTGACCGTAGGGATTTCATCTTCCGGATTTGATCAGATCCGCCAGGAGATTGCTGCGTTCCGCAGACGACTGGTGGAGATAGTTAAAGCAGACAATCCCTCTGACCGGGTGTACCAGATTAATTTTCAGATGTTTCCTGTTTCGAAGGTTCAAAAAGAGGATTAGAATTGAAGAGTGCAGTATACAGCCTGGTATTGATTTCTGCTCTTCTGTTTTTTAACTGCAGCAGAATGGATCTAAGTGGCGGTTCCACTGAAACAGTTAACGCCAGGGTCTCTGCTAAAGTTATCCTCCCCGACAGTTCTCCTGCTCTTGGCGCCGCGGTCAGGCTTATTCCATCGGGACAAAACCCCCTCGATCCAGATGGCCAGATTTACAGAGATACAACAGATCAGAGCGGCTTTTTCAGTATAGAACTTGACCAGAATACTCCGGTTGACGGCTATTATAATCTCCTGGTTTCCGGAACCGATAAATACCACTTTACAGACTCCATGCTTATAAAGCCAGAATCCGATATTGAGCTTGAAGCCCTGGTTCTTAAAGACCCCGGTTCCCTGAGCGGTGCAATAACACTTGAGGATGGGACGATTCCTGATACGGCATATGCTGTCCTCCTTGGGACAGACATAAGTACAGAAATCATATCCGGGAAATTTACTTTTAATAGTATACCTGAAGGAAATTACACCCTGAAAATAGTCTCAGAAAAGTCCGGCTACGCCTCATCAGACCTGCCGGTAAACATCACCTCTTTAAATTCCGATACACTCGATGAAACAATTACAGTCCCGTTTGCCCGGGTGCTTCTGGAAAATTTC
This sequence comes from Chitinispirillaceae bacterium, assembly GCA_035382965.1. GTDB lineage: Bacteria > Fibrobacterota > Chitinivibrionia > Chitinivibrionales > Chitinispirillaceae > JAAYIG01. The sequence goes on from DAOTAZ010000096.1 coordinate 2,860, forward strand.
GATGATGGTGATATATTCCTGTTGAACAACAGAGCAGATCTGAATGAAGGATGGAACAGTTTCTGGTACGCATTCAACGAGAAAGATCTCGAAGAACTCTCTGTGGTATTCCCGGCGGGGATTATCGAACAGGACAATCTTCCTCTTGCTATTACAACCGAGGGAGCATATTCCGGTAAATCCTTCCATATGAAAGTAATCCTGGCCAACAGGAACAGTCCCTTTGCCGGTCTGGGAGCAAGTATTACTCCTGACCGGAACAGATATGCCGATCTTTCCAACATGATTTCTGTTTCCTTTTTCCTGAAAGGTAAAGGAAGGATCAGATTCGCCTTTTTTGCCGCAGCGCTGAACCGTTACCCTGAAAATCAGAGGTGGGGAACGTGGGGAAAGTATATCGAATGTACAGAACAGTGGCAGGAACACACCATCTACCCCTCTGAACTTTTTCCTCAGGAATACTCTCCCCAGGCGGAAGATAACCTTCAGTGGAGCGAAGTGTGCGATTCAACTGAAGGATTTCAGTTTGTGACAAGCGGAAGCGCCGGAGACACACTGGAGCTCTTTCTGGATGAGATCTGGCTCAAAGGTGTCGGGTTGGACGATCTGTATTGAGGCTTTTTATTCCACTATTGAATATGTTTTACGTATGTGCTTTTTGCTGAACGCCTCAAAATGCCACCATTCGATGGGGATTGGGTAAAAGCCTGCGTCAGTCATAACTTTACGCAGTAATAGGCGGTTATTTATCTGATCTCTTGTAAGTGCACCGCTCTTTAAGTACTCCTGTTCTAAACGCACCTGAGCTAAAGGACCGAAATGGTCGACAGGTGTGCCCATATCGAGCCTTTTACCGCTTGCGTCTGCGATTGTTATATCCACTGCGCATCCGTAATTATGCATCGACCCCCACTCCGGATTTGCCACATAGTGGCGCATGGGTGTGTTCTTGACTATATCCCACATGATTCTCTGGATATGCCTCGGGCGTAAACCATCGAGAACTAGCAGCGATAATTGTGGATCGATCTCTTTGAGGAGCCTGTTTGCCCTTGCGAGTTTCCCGGCCGCTTCCGGTCTGAGATAACACTTTTTCAGCTCACCATAAACTGCTTTACCCATGAAATTGGCGGTATCGGCATATTTGAGCTCTACCATAATTGTTGAATCTATGCTCTGTACATCAACAAACCCCTCACGAAGAAGTGTCCTCTCCAGGTCTGTAATCTGTCCTGCGGTGTTAATAGAAAGGAGAAAGAGGAGAAAGACAGCCGGAATTAGAATGAATCTGTTAAACAGGATGGATAAAAAAATCTCAGCGGGTTTTTCTTCTTTGTTTTGAGAGCCAGTAAAGGCCTGCGTTGTAGATGACATCATGTTTACCGTCGAAAATTTTAAGGGTAACTGTTTTTGAAACTTTTTCAAATAACAGTCTCAGACCTGCATCTGTATAGAGACTGTCGGGAAACTATCCCCTCAGGTGGCGTGGAAGTCTGCGGTATTTATCTATAAACTTCATGTCATCTGCGGAGATATGATCTGCGGAGTCTGCCAGGTCATTAAAAGCCTGTATGGAATGGCTTGGAGGCACAAATCCGTCTTTGACACCCGTAGCGATATAAACCGGAATACCCGCGTCTCTGGCATTTTTCAGGTAAGAGCTGACACTCCTTTTGAGACATTCTGTATATGCTTTACTTCCCGGCAGAGGCTCTCCACCACAGGAGTTCGTTATGTGTCTGGAATAATTGTGCCTGGCGTGGCGGGTTGTTCCATACCACTGTACCAGATCATAAACCGGAACCCAGGCCGCGGCAGCGGAAAAAAGATACGGAAACCGCCCCACCATCATCAGCGTTGCCATCCCTCCACCGGAAAAACCGGTCACATAGATGCGCGACATGTCAATCTCCGCGTTTTTCTTTGCGTACTCCAGCGCATCAAGGATGTCTCTTATGGCGTATTCAGACAGTGTCGATTTAGGGTTTGTAAAAGCGCCCCTGTAATCCGGATGAATAAGTACCCAGTCATTTTTAATTGCCCAGATTCCATATGGGATGCTATAGTGCTGGGAATAGTCCTCACTCCAGGAGTGGAGTGCCAGAAGAAGTGGTTTTTTATATTTGGAACCGGAATTGTAGAAAAGTGCCTTTTGCGCTGTGCTGTCAAGTGATGAGGTAATAGTGATGGTACGGACTTCGGGAGCTGCTCTTTTCCATGCGGAGAACCTGTGAATTTTGTGGATAGGTGATTTTGCTATCCGGTAAAAAGTCTTGTAATCGTAGTCGTCGATAAAAGAGATCTCCGGAGTCTCCGGTAGTGAGATCTGAAACAAACCTGAAAACAGAATAGCAAGTACAATATATGCTTTGTTAATCATGGTATTGTACATTTCAGTACTGGAATGAGTCTAAGAATCTGAGTGATTAAAAGAGATACGGTAAAAACAGCCAGTGTAAAGACAGGAATTCCGATTGCCGGGGTGAGAGTTCTCTCCGAGAATGTAAACCCAAGCAGCCCCTGTTTGAAAACAGCTATCACAAAGGCATGCACAAAATAAACACCAGGTACACAGGCAGCTATTACGGAAATGGGGGATTTAGGGCCGGAAAGCTGCGGGAACGGGATACTCTTTACTACGAGATAAACCGAAATTGACATGGCAAGTACGTTTACCGTGTAGTATTCATAGAGAAATTCTGAAATGCTTTCATTTCCGGCTTTAAGGGATAAATAGTAGGTTCCAAAAGCTGTAATCAGAAAACCGATTGCATAGAGGAGGAAGAAGGCCGGCATGAGTGCAGCTTTGAGTTTTGTATCTTTCAGGAAGTAGCCAAGAAAGAAGTACCCGCTGAAGTTTAAAACGGAGACTGTTTCCACAGGGAAAAAAAAGGTATGAAAATTACAGCAGTTTTGAAGCATGGGGACCAGGGATGCGGTAATAAACCAGAGAAAAAGCAGATAGGTTTGGTTTTTCCTGCTGGCACCCTTAATGTAGGCACCAAGCACAGGGGCAATGATGTAGAGTCCGATCAGCACGTAGATAAACCACAGGTGATAATAGATCGGCTCCTCGATGAGCATAGCGGGGAAATCGATCCATCTGAGGTTTTCTCCTTTGTAGATTCTCCAGAGAAAATAGAGTGCACTCCAGATTATGAAGGGCACTATGATTTTTTGTGAGCGTTTCAGGAAGAATTGTCCCGGTGAGAGTGATCCTGCTTTTTCAATTATGAAGGCCCCGCTGACCATAAAAAAGACAGGGACACACCATCTTACCATGGAATCGTAGATATTGGCCAGCCACCAGTTTTTTCCTCCTAAGGCTTCACTTACCAGCATCGGTGCTGAACAGTGTATAAGGATAACACCCAGAATGGAGATAATTTTCAGAATATCTGGCCAGAGGAGTCTTCCGTTTTTCATGAGGTATCCTGGGGTAGTGGAAAGCGAAAGGTGTGCCGGATATAGAAGAGCCCAATCCTCTGCAGGAAGGACGAAGATACGACAATACGAGCGTACGACAGTACGACAGTACGACAGCACGACAGCACGACAGTACGACAACACGACAACACGACAGTACGACAGCACGACAACACGACAGCACGACAGCACGACAGGGTGCTTCAGGTGTGAAATAGTGACTTAAACGCTTAACAAATGAGATGGATTAGTATGTATCTTTTGATTGCTCTTGAAGGCTTCCAGAGTTTGCCTTAATCTCAGTTTCTTCTCTGCGCTACTAAATAATACTTGATTATTCGATTTTCTGGTGTTATATTTCAATTGAACACTTATTCAAGTGATAAATCGAAATCCTTTCGGAGGCATCATGCGTAAGGTCTGTAAAAAATCAAATCTCTGTGATTCAAAGATTATCCATCAGGACATTGTTAGCAAAGTAAAAAAAGAACTGCCTCCTTCGGAGGACATTCTGGATGCCGCTGATTTTTTCAGCGTTTTAGGGGACAGTACCAGGATGGGCATACTTTATGTGCTGAGTAAGAGTGAAATGTGCGGATGTGATATAAGTGCACTGCTCAGCATGACCCAATCTGCAGTCTCTCACCAGTTGCGTGTCCTCAAACAGGCTCGTCTTGTGAGCTATCGCAGGGAGGGGAAGATAGTGTATTTCAGGCTTGCAGACAAGCATGTAGAGAGCATAATGAAATTAGGGATGGAGCATGTAACAGAATAGGTAAATGCAAAGATGATGAAAAGATATAATGTCACTGGCCTGGACTGTCCTGACTGTGCATCCAGAATCGAAGATCACCTCAGGAGTATTTCTTCTGTAAAAGAGGTCTCTATAGACTATGCTTCTCTTTCTCTGCATATAGATACAGACGATATAGAAAAGGTACGTCGTGAGATAAAGAAAATCGAACCCGAAGTCGATATATCTGTTCCGGAACCTCTTTCACCTGCGAAAGCTGAATTTGATCCAAAGCGGGAGATTGTCACGATCTCTGTAGCGATGCTGCTGTTTTTAGTCCTGCTTTTTTTTGAGGGCTCTTTTCACAGGCGATCCTGGGGTTTTATAGAGTATGCTGTAGCTCTGAGTGCATACTTTCTGGCCGGCTACAATGTCTTAAAGGGTGCTTTGCGTACAATAAGCAAGGGAATCATTTTTGATGAAAATGTGCTGATGACAATTGCTACAGCAGGGGCCTTTGGAATTCATGCTATTTCTGAAGCCGTCGGGGTGATGATTTTCTTCAAAATTGGTGAGTTTATGCAGAATCTGGCGGTTTCCCGATCCCGTAAATCTATCACTGCACTGCTTCAGGTCAAACCGGAGTATGCGATGCTTAAAAGCGGGGATGGTACCAGAAGAGTATCACCCGAGAAAGTGCTTCCTGGAGAGATAATTCTGGTAAGAGCCGGGGAGAGAATTCCTCTGGACGGGGAAGTTCTTGAGGGATCATCGCTTGTAAATACTGCTGCTCTTACAGGAGAACCTGTTCCATCAACTGTCAAACCGGGTGATGTGGTGCTGGCTGGTGAGATCAACGTAAGTGCGCTGCTTGCAATAAAAGTAACCAAAGCCTTCGCCGATTCATCGATTGCCAAAATTCTCGATCTGGTCGAAAATGCCAATGCCAAGAAAACCCGTACTGAGCAGTTCATAACCAGATTCGCGCGTTATTACACTCCTGTGGTTTTCTTCCTCTCGCTGTGTATCGCGTTTATACCACCTTTGTTTATTGCGGGGCAGACATTCAGTACCTGGATTTACAGAGCTCTTGTGCTTCTGGTGATCTCCTGTCCATGCGCGCTTGTCATTTCGATCCCCCTTGGTTACTTCGGAGGTATCGGTGGTGCTTCCAGAAGGGGAATACTTGTGAAAGGGTCGACTTTTATCGATGCTTTGGCTGATGTAAAGACTGTGGTTTTTGACAAAACCGGTACACTTACCAAAGGAATATTTAAAGTAAAGCAAACGGTAGCCCGTAACGGGCATACTCCATCGCAGGTGCTTGAATTTGCGGCGATTGCAGAGACTTTTTCCCGTCATCCGATTGCCGGATCCATAATTGAGGCTGCAGGTCGCAGTCGGGATTCCATATCAGGTGAGGTGCTTGACCATCAGGAGATATCCGGTTTCGGGGTGAAGGTACGTACTGCCACCCATGCCATAATGGCAGGTAATGATGCGCTTTTGCACAGAGAGGGAATAAGGCATGACTGCTGTGATGTGGAGGGTACAGTTGTACATGTGGTAATTGATGGAACCTATGCAGGATACATAATTATAGGTGATGAACTCAAGGAAGACTCTGTCAAAGCTGTGGAAATGCTGAGGAAAGCCGGTGTGCAGACTGTGTCGATGTTAACAGGGGATAATACGGCTTCTGCCGGAAAGGTAGCAGAGGAGCTTAGCCTCGATTCGTTTTATTCCGGGCTTCTTCCTGAGGAGAAAGTGCTGCGTTTTGAGGAGATATCGTCCAGCAAGACACATCGTGGAAAAGTGGCGTTTGTGGGTGACGGGATAAATGATGCTCCGGTTATTGCACGGGCCGATGTGGGAATAGCGATGGGAGCGCTGGGTTCTGATGCTGCGATAGAGACTGCGGATGTTGTACTCATGACAGATCATCCATCAAAAGTCGCGCAGGCCATAGAGGCCGGAAAACGTACAAGAGCCATTGTGTGGCAGAATATTATCTTTGCCTTGTCAGTAAAGGTGATGTTTATTGGTTTCGGAGCAGTGGGTCTTGCAGGAATGTGGGAAGCGGTTTTTGCGGACATGGGAATGGCGCTGCTTGCGGTACTTAATTCCTCCAGAGCATTAAGGGTATCGGAAAAAAACTGAACAAATCATAAATGCCTTGCAGCAAGCACCTGCATAATTGATTTTAGAAACAATCGGAAAAGTTTGCAGGATATGAATATTTCAACAGTTTTATGTGGAGGAGACAATTGAAAATGGGATTTCTTTTTTCTGGGATATTCTGGGGTGTGATACTGATCCTTATCGGTGTCGCGATTATAATCCGTATAGTATTCAATATCCATATTCCTGTATTCCGTATTGTCCTTGCTCTAATTCTGATCTATCTTGGATTAAAGGTTCTTCTGGGGGGAGCCTGGACAAGGTGCGGAAGCAGTTCTGCGGTTTTCCAAAGCAGTGATCTTAAGATCACCGGTGAGAGCCATGAATATAATGTGATTTTCGGGTCTTCCCGTATAGATGCATCGATGCCATTGGCAAAGGGAAATGATAAGCTGGAAATAAACACCATTTTCGGCTCCAGTGTGCTCGAGATCCCATCCGATATACCGGTACTTATCAAGGTAAGCGCAGCCTTTTCGGGCGCGAGGATGCCTGATGGGAATTTTGTCAGTTTCGGGGATTATACATATAAGAACAAAGCCTTCGATAAATCTGCCCCATACCGCTTAATTAAGGCAAGTGTGATTTTCGGGAGCATGACTATCCGGGAGACTTCGTCTAAAAAAGTTTTTCCTGAAACAGCACCTCGAGGAGAAAACTCAGATTCGCTCTGAATTTTGATCTCCCCTGCGCGTCTGAAGTATTTTTCTATCTTAAGAGTCAGAAAGAGAAACTGTTTTAATGGAAAAGATGCGCCTGGGGAGAACCGGGCTTTTGATTGGGCGAAGCGGTTTTGGCGCTTTGCCAATACAGAGAATATCCCTCAACGATTCGGTCCATATACTCCGCAAAGCATACC
>DAOTAZ010000097.1:0-10044 GCA_035382965.1 Chitinispirillaceae bacterium
TCAAACGGAAGAAAATTGCTTAGTCACGTGTCCATTTTTTCGGGGCAATTCCAGTGGCAGCAGATCATCGGATAACCATTATCTGATCTACCTGGATCCCCAATTGCCACAAGGATTTCTATCACCTTTCAAACTGAAAGTCGAAGGGGAAGTCAGTACCGCAAGCTGGGTGACAAAGCCTGAAGCTTTAGTGCTGTACATAGATGGAAAGCTTTGTGTCTACGATCTCTCCCGTTTCAGTCCAGAGAAGAAAGACTGAGGGATTGAGGAAAAGTTGACTTGACATATCAATGCATTTTGCCGGATCTCTGAATTTTAGTAAACAGGACCATTCTATTTTCCTACTTTATTATCCTCTTCCTCAACCGCTTTATACCCGGCCACGCAGTTACAACTGTAAAGATCGCCATCATGAGAAGGTCGAAGAGAATAACAGGTTGGAATTGACCCAGAATAAGCGCCCTGACAGGGCGTACCGCGTGGGTTAAAGGGAAAAACTCCGCGGCTATCCTCAGAACAGGTGGAAGGTTCTCAAGCGGAAAAATGACCCCGGAAAAGAAGAACATGGGAGAGAGAAAACCTGTAAAGTAAAAATTGAAATGGTTGATATTGGTAACAAAGGATGTAATAAGAAGAGAGATGGAAGCAAACATTAGCCCGGTTAGAAAACCGATAACTGGTGCGACAAGACCCTGAAGAGGGATCAGACCGAATGCCGCCTCAACCAGAATCACTGCAAAGGAGAAAAACAGGCCCTTTGTGCCAGCCCATATTATTTCTCCTGTCATAATATCTCCCACTCCCAGTGGAGCCGAAATCATCCCGTCATAAACCCGGTCAAATTCAAGCCTGATAAAAGTTCCGTAAGAACATTCAAACGCGGATGTAAACATTGCCGCAGTAATAGGCAGGCCTGTAGCAAGAAATGTCACGTATGGTATTCCGCCCATCTCACTTATATACCTGCTCATCCCCAGACCTATTCCTGCCAGGAATATAAGAGGTTCAAGAAAAGGGGGAAGGCCGTTGCTTATCAGGTTCTTTGTGTATACACGGTAATGACGGTACCATACGCTTGAAATACGCTTTGTAAAAGGAGGATAGAGTATAGCCGCCTTATTGGGCTGCATTGAGTGTACTCCCTGTTATCTTTAAAAACAGATCCTCAAGATTTGACTGGCGAAGGAAATATTCTCCGGGGTTGAGCCTGGAACTTACATTGTGGAGAATCTCCTGATCTTTTCCGAAAATCCTTACAACAGTTCCTCCCTGGTCAATCCTTAACTCAGGTGGAAGAGATTGGCTTATTCTGGAGAAAATTTCAGGTGTGTTAACTTCAAGAACGAATGGCTCGATGTGTTCCCGGATAAGCTCATGAGGGTTCCCCTCAAGGTGTTTTTCACCTTTGTCCATAATTATTATTCTGTCACAGATCTGGAATGCCTCTTCCATGTAGTGAGTGGTTAGAAGGATGGTCATGCCTTTCCGTTTGAGTTCCCGCAGTTTATCCCAGATAAGGTGCCTTACCTGCGGGTCCAGTCCGGTAGTGGGTTCATCGAGTATCAGCAAACGTGGGTTGTTTAATAGCGCCCGTGCGATTATCAGCCTTCGCTTCATCCCTCCTGACAGCTCTTTTATCCGAGCCTTGTGCTTGTCAGAGAGTTCCATGAAATGAAGCAGTTCATCAATTCTGCCCAGTGCCTGTTTTGAGGGAATATTATAGAACCGGCAGAAGATATAAAGATTCTGCTCTACATTAAGTTCCTCATCCAGGTTATTTTCCTGAGGAACAACACCGGATAAAAATTTTATAGCCAGTGGATTTACCTGTGGGTCAAAGCCAAACACTGTTAATTTCCCAGTGGGCAGACAATCTCTTTCACTTGCTCCGTAGATCATCCTCATCATGGTACTTTTTCCGGCACCATTGGGGCCAAGCATTCCGAAGCAAACCGATTTCGGGACAGTGAAACTCAAATCTTTCACCGCCCTTACCGGTCCGTAACATTTGTTCACCCGTTCAGCAATAATTACCGGTTCAGACATCCTTCACCGTTTAAATAGGTTCAGCATCTATAGAAATTCATAAGAGATGAGTTTAAGTATAGCAATGTGCCCTCCACTTCTTGTCCATGGTATATTTTTATATAAATCATCCAAAAATTCAAAATGGAGTCAATATGAAAAAGTGGTCAGCCGGAAAGATCATTGGAGTAGTTTTTTTAACTCTGGTATTGCTTGTTGTTGTTGGGGTAGCGGCGTTATTCCTTTTTTTTCCGCCTCAGAAAATAAAATCCCTTGTAATTCCTCCTGTTGAAAAAGCGCTGGGCAGAACGGTTGAAATCGAAAAAGCCGGTTTTACTCTGTATCCAAATATTGGAGTCTCGCTATCCGGCATCGAGATTTCCAACACCACTCGTCCCGGGTTCTCTTCCGACCCCTTTGCCCGTCTGGAGGAGTTCAATATCAGCATCAATGTGGCATCGATTTTCAAAGGACGTCCGGAGATCGGGAAAATAATCATTTCCGGGCCTCAGATTCTTCTGGAAACCGATTCCGCAGGTTCTTTCAATTATGCGGATATCAAAGCTCTTGAGAAAGACAGCAGTGCGTCAGTAAAAGAGGGTAAAAAGAGCAGCGGTATGCCGATGCTTCCCGTTCCAATGACTCTTAAAAAACTGGTTATAGAGAATGGTGTTTTTGTATACAATGACCGTAAAAGCGGACAACAGTTTACAATCGGAGATATTGATTATGATCTGCGGCTTTCTATTGACAAGGCATTGAGGGAGATCAAACCTGTTGGTGATCTGCGTCTCAGTCAGGTATCGGTCAAGACAAAAGAGATCAGTAAACCTTTAAGCAAACTCTCTCTCACACTGAATCATGATCTGCTTCTGGATCTGGTCGCAGGAAATCTTTCCTTGAATCAATTCCGGTTCACCCTGCAGAAACTGGCGCTCAATTTTTCCGGTTCTGTTTCCGGTCTCAATGATAACCCGCAGCTTGATATTTCCATGGATTCCGACCCGGTTGCTATTCAAGACCTCCTGGCAGAAATACCGGTGGAAATTGTTCCTGTGCTCGCAAAACTTTCCGCATCCGGAACCGCGGATCTGGCACTCACTCTCAGGGGAGCGCTGGGGGATGGAAACATGCCTGTTCAGGGTTCTCTCAAGCTGAATAATGTCATGGTAAAATACACCTCACTTCCCAAGTCAATAAACGGACTTACTGCTGACATAGCATTTACAGATAACAGTCTCCAGATAAAAGAGCTGAAAATGCAGTTTGGAGCCAATCCGGTCAGTCTGAAGGCATCGGTGGTAAATTTCAAGAAACCGATTGTCGATGCTCTGCTTACTGCCAGGCTCGACCTTCTTGATTTTAAGGATGTTATTGAGCTTCCTTCCGGTGCAGCTCTTTCCGGAATAGTGGAAACAGATGTGACGGCAAAGGGGGAGGTTGATCCTTCTGATCCCTTAAAGCTGGACATGAAAGGAAACGCCTTCTTTAAAAATGTTTCTGTCCTGTGGCCGCCTCTTGTCAAGCCTGCAGTGATAAACGGGAATTTCACCTTGTCCTCCAAAGCGATAGGAGAGAATCTCGATGTAAAAATCGGGCGCTCGTCGGCATCGATGTCAGCCTCGATCTCCAATTATCTCAGCTTGATTTTCAAGGATAATAAGGGAAAAAACCCACGTACAAGTGCTGATTTCAAGATCAGCTCATCAATGCTTGACATCGATGAGTTCATGCCTTCTGAGAGTAAAAAGACTGATGTGAAGACTGCTGATGCGAAAGCTGCTGAGTCGAAAAATGTTTCCGGCAGTAATAACTCTTCTTCTCCTCTGATCGCTCCGCTGCCAGGAGTAGACCTGAGAGGTACAATAAATGCGGTGAATATCATATATAAAGGCATTCGCATGCAGAATCTTGCGACCAGAATAAATGTTGTTAGTGATGTGGCAGATCTCGATGCGAAATGCAGGATCGGAAGTGGTTCAATAAACGAGAAGATCCATCTGGATATTCGTAACATAGATAACATTCAATACCAGAATAATCTCTCAGTTTCAGGGGTTGAGGTTGGAGATCTGCTCACAAACGTCGGGCTTTTCCTTTCTCCCACCAGTTCGCTTAATAAAGGTCTGAAAACTATCAGTAGTACTCTCTCTGGGAAGATAAACCTCAGAAGTAATCTTGCAGGGCACGGCCAGACATCTGAGGATCTGACCAAAAACATGAAGGGTGAGATTTCTTTCAATGTCAGCAACGGGAAGATCTCCAATTCACTTATCGTAAACAGAATGTCAGGGGTGGTGGAGAAATTTGTAAAAATCGATGATATTACTTTCCGCGATTTTTCAGCTCTTATGAAAATTAAAGATGAAAGAGTCTTTTTTGAGACCTTTAAAATACAGTCCAATACCGCTGGTGATTTTGAAGTGAAAGGGAATGTCGGGTTTGATGCCAGTCTGGCGGCCGAAATTGATAACCGGTTATCAAAGCAGGTTTCCTCAAAAGTCTTGTCTTTACAGAGCGGCGGTAAAGACGCTCTGAAAGGACTGCTGAAGGGAACTCTGTTGGCTGGTGCCTCTTCTCTCATAGATCAGGTGGGGATACCTGCTGATAATGAGGGACGTGTCACCCTGAGAGTGGGACTGCAGGGCACTGCCTCCAATCCTAAGGCATCATTTCTCGGTTTCGGGAGTGGGAAAGCCGCCTCAGGTGCTGCACAGCCAACAGTAAAGCAGCAGGTAACAGAAAAGGTTAAGGATGTAGTCGAACAGAAGAAACAGGAGCTTAAGACACAGGTTACCAGGGAAGTTGAAAAGGCTGAGGAGAAATTGCATGGTGAAATTCAGAAAAAGGCTCCGGGTCTGGATGCAGAGGTGAAGAAGCAGGAAGAACAGTTAAAGAAAAATGTCTCTAAGTTGAAGAAGCTTTTTTAACCTTTGGCTAACCTGATTTTTCCTTTTCGATGTCGGTATCGGAATCGGTATTGGCATCGAGATTTCAGTATGCAATAAGGGGAGATAAGGTAGAGAATTATCGGATTACGAAGTGTGCTCACTTCGGCTTCGCTCAGTGAGCATTTTGAACATGCTCAGTATACATACCAGAACTTAACATTTGTAATGTGGAAATTGAATAATCGATACCGATTCCGATACTGACCCTGAGTTGAAGAACGTACAGTTTTTTCTCAGTAATTCACTACAACTTCCTCACCGTCAACCACAACCAGTCTTATATCCGGTTCCTCCACAAGAAGCTCCTCCAGAGGGTTCTCATCCGGATCGTGTGCAAATCTCACCGCGATTATATCTGCCAGTTTACCTGGTGAGAGTGACCCCAGTGAATCTTCCATATTGAGTGCTTCAGCGGCATTGGATGTGACCCATTTTATCATCTCTGATGCAGGGATGTGAGGATAATCTGATCTGAGTGAATAGAGTTCCTCAAAGAGGCTCATGAATCCTGGCGGAGAAACGCCCTCTGTTCCAAGGCAGATCCTAACCTTTCTATTCATGGCAACATCCAGGGGAAATGCTTTGTGTCCCATTTCGCGTGTGTAGTTATAGCAGAGTACAACAGATGCGTTTATGGATGCCAGATATTCCAGTTCGGAGCCGTTTACATAGTTGCAATGAAAACAGAGAGCATGATCCGGGATAAGGTGAGAGTTGATGGCATAGTTCATGGGGCCCATGGTCGTATCACCATAGGGCCAGGGGCGTTTACGGGTGATCTGAAAGAAAAGATCTCCCTTTCTTTCAGAGAAAGCCTGGAGTTCCTCAGCGCTCTCGGCAATATGAGTTGCCCAGAGTGTGTTTTTGTCCTTATGTTTGATAAGCTCTGATTGGGATTCCGGGGAAAGGGAATACAGGGCATAGGGCCCGGCCCCTGAACCTGCAAGCTTTTTTTCCTCTTTACATCTCTTAATTGCCCCGTTTACTATCTCCTTTTCCTGGAGCGGATCTTCAGGGGAGAGTTCATCGATGACCCATGCGCGAATGGACTCCTCTTCCAGGATAGATCTTGACAGACTCAGTCTTGAATTGTCTACAACAGAGGTGATCCCCTGTGCAAGAAGTTCTCTTATCCCAAGGCGGATCGATGTTTTTATACTTTCTGTGGATGCCTGCCTTAGACGTGTCTGCTTTTTGGCTGTCCAGGCTGCAAAGGTATCATCGCCGGATTTCTGAATGCCTCTTATTACTCCCTCTTCAAGGTGAGTATGCAGGTTGATAAAACCGGGAAGCAAAAAGGAATCGCCCAGATTCACAATGCGGTCATCGGGACCTCTGCGGGCCTTTCCCCGGGGACCGGCTGACAATATCCTGTTTTCCGAAACTGCAACAGCACCATTTTCAAGGATGTCACCGTTCTCAAGCAGTATCCATTTGGCAAAGTAAACTGTTCCCATCTCTTTGAAAATACATCAGGGTAACTTATTTTTTGATTCAATGCATCATGCAGTTAGTATTTTAAACTGTATTTTGATGCTCATGGTGAGCATAAATCATAAATTCAAGAACCGTGAGATCCTGTTCTCCGGGATGAAAGGACAGATTATGCGTTTTTCAAATATAGCCTCATTCATGGCTTGTCTCTCTCTCTCAGTTGCTCCTGTTTTTGCCCAGGATGCTCCGGCTCAGCAGACTCCTGCCGGTATTAACCTGTTTATGATGATGGCGTTGATGTTTGTGATCATTTATTTCATAATGATCCGTCCTGAACAGAAGAAGCAGAAGAAACGCCTTGAGATGTTGAAAAATATTAAAAAAGGTGATAAGGTTTTAACATCTGCGGGTATGATTGGAACCGTGGGAAACATCAAAGATGATACTTTGATGGTAAAAATTGCCGAAAATACCGTTGTAGAATTTACCAAAAGTGCCATTGCAACCGTACTCTCTGATGAAAAGTCAGTTGAGAAAGCAGAGAACGGTGAGAGGAAGAAATAGTGTTGGAAGTCAGGATTTATGGTGATCCGGTTCTCAGGAAAACTGCGGAACCGGTTGAAAAGTTCGATGATGATCTGAAAAAACTTGTCGCGGAAATGATTGAGTCTCTTCGTGAGGAGGACGGAGTTGGTCTGGCTGCTCCTCAGGTAGGAGTACCTTTACGGATAGTTGTCATAGATACTACCGGCGGGGAAAAAGAGCCTCTTGTGCTCATAAATCCGGAAATTACTGAGTCTTCCGAAGAGATGGTGGCAGCAGAAGAGGGATGTCTCAGTGTACCGGGAATATCACTCTCAATCTCCCGTCACTCTCAGGTGACTGTAAAGGCTCTCGATCTTCAGGGCAAAGAATTTACAATAACTAATGCCGACGGTCTTCTGGCCCGGGCACTTCAGCATGAAATCGATCACCTTAACGGAATCATGATCGTGGATCATATCTCTGCTTTGCAAAGGAGTATGATCAACGGTAAACTGAAAAAACTGGCAAAATCGGGTCGTGACAAGTCACAGGTTGCTTAATTACCTCTTATTGGCTTTAATCTGTGCTGTTTTCATCCAGTGCTCCAATCCTCGATTGATAGCACCTGCACCGCATCTCCAGGGTTCCGGAAAGCAGACGGAAAACGAATCGCCGGAACAGGAGCCGAAAAGCTCTTCAGATAATGAAATCGATTTTGCTGATGCTTTCGATTTAACTATTGATCCCGCTCAATTGTCCTCTCAATCCTTCGGTGGCCTTAGACCATCATCTTCCCGTTATCCCTATTTTGATGTAAAACGGAGCAGTGTGCGGGTTGCCATTATCCGGAATGTCAAGGATGTAAACCTGTATTCGGTAGGGACAGTGGACATAAGGGCCGCAGGCAGAACTACTCTGGAGCCTTTCAGGGGAAGACTGGCTGTGAGACCTGACAAATCGGATAACACAGCCCTTTTAAGTGCATCATGGGGTTCACGTATCGTGTCGCTTCCATGTACTCTTCTTTCCAGGGGTGATTATAATTTCATAGAGGCAGGCCAGGGAAGTTACCGCGGGTCGGTAATCCTTGTTTCGGAAAAGAAAAACTGCATTTCAGTTATTAATTATCTCGATGTAGAGGATTATCTCAGAGGTGTTGTCCCCCTTGAGATCGGAAAGAGATCCGAGAAAGAAATCGAGGCTCTTAAGGCACAGGCTGTTGCTGCCAGGACCTATACCTACAGACGTATTCTGGAGAGTAAAGGCAAGCCTTACGATCTTTTATGCACAGTAGCCGATCAGGTTTACGGGGGCGCAAATGTTGAGACCAGAGAATCCGATTTGGCAGTCAAGCAGACCAGAAACCTAGTTATGGTTTACAATGACAGTCTCATTACAGCCTATTACCACTCTACTTGCGGCGGGTATACGGCCAATATTGAGAATGTATGGGACAAACCCCCATGTAATTATCTTAGGTCAATTAAGGACACAGATTCTCTGGGACGAGCTTATTGCCGGATTTCTCCCGCTTTTGAATGGGAGGAAAAATGGTCGAAACCCCAATTTTCCTCAATGGTTGCAAAGGCATCACAGGGAATGGGGCAGGGGAGCGAATTCAGGGGTAATGTCACCGATTTCAGAATAGAGAAGGTGTTTCCCTGCGGAAGAATTAGTCTTTGTACAATCCGCGGCGGAAATTCTGAATTTAAATCCGGGCGTGACCAGGTCCGTTTCATCTTACGCAGGACAAACCCTGAAAATTCCATACTCAGAAGTTCCAGTTTCAAAGTGGTTTCGATTGACAAAACCGGAATAAAAATTTCGGGCAGGGGATATGGTCACGGTGTAGGGATGTGCCAGATGGGTGCTGTGGGGCGTGCTCTTGTAGGCTTAAATTTTGAACAGATCCTTAAAGCCTATTACACCGGTGTTACTATCTGCACTGCTGCTCCAGAGGACAGAATAAGATGAAATTTATTGCCGATCTCCATATCCATTCGAGGTATTCCCTTGCTACCAGCAGTCAGCTTGTTCCAGAGATGCTTGATCTTTGGGGAAGGAAAAAGGGAATCCGCGTGGTGGGTACAGGTGATGCTGTTCATCCGGCATGGCTCAATGAACTCAAACAAAATCTGCAGCCTGCTTCCGAGGGGCTTTACACGTTGAAAAAGAAACTTTGTCTTCCGGATGCAGACATGTACGGACCTCCGGTTTCATTTATCCTGACAACTGAAATAAGTTGCATTTACAAGAAAGATGGAAAAGTAAGAAAGGTACATAATCTTATCCTTGCCCCGGATTTCCGGACTATGGAGAAAATCCAGACCAGGCTTTCTGCTATAGGGAATATCCGGTCTGACGGCAGGCCCATACTGGGACTGGATTCAAGAGATCTCCTTGAAATTGTGCTGGAGGCCAACTCCAGTGCCTGTATCATCCCGGCTCATATCTGGACACCTTGGTTTTCGGCTCTGGGATCCAAATCAGGGTTTGATTCCATCGAGGAGTGTTATGGTGATCTTGCATCTCACATATTTGCAGTTGAAACAGGGCTCTCATCAGATCCACCCATGAACTGGAGGTGTTCTTTTCTCAACAGGTTCTCTCTTGTTTCCAACTCCGATGCACATTCTCCGGAAAACCTTGGCAGAGAGGCAAATCTGTTTGATACTGATTTGAGCTATACTGCGATTATGGATTCTCTCAAGGGTAAAGACAAGGGATTCACAGGTACCATCGAGTATTTCCCTGAAGAGGGCAAGTACCATCTCGATGGTCACAGGAAATGCAATATACGATGGGAGCCGGAAGAAGCAAGAAAACACGACAGTATCTGCCCTGTATGTGGCCGTAAAGTGACTGTAGGTGTATTCCACCGAGTTTTTGAACTTGCGGACAGTGATCCCATAAAGAGTAAAGGGAAAAACAGGCGTAAATTCGTTTCCTTGACTCCTTTGAAAAACCTTCTTTCAGAAATTCATAAAGCCGGACCACAGAGCAAGAAAATCCAGGCTGTTTATGAATCTTTGCTGCAAAAGGTTGGTCCTGAATTCACAATTCTGATCGATGCTCCTGGTGGCGAACTGAAAAAAGAGGATCCCAGGCT
>DAOTAZ010000098.1:0-1514 GCA_035382965.1 Chitinispirillaceae bacterium
CGCCTTCAGCCACTATATTCTCCTTTTTTGATTCCTGAATTGAACTTCAAGTGTGAACTAATCTACAAATATAGATTATAGTTTATAACTCAATGGAGGAGACCAATGAGACGTCTTGCAGGTTTAATCACTTTAATAGTACCTATTTCTTTGTATGCCGTAACCAAATTTCCATTTCCACATAATGCAAATTACTCCTACGGCATAAAACCTTCCAGCATCAATTCCGATGTTGTCCAGGCCTCTTACGAAGATTTCCTCAATCGTTTCTATACAGAATCCGGAAACCTGGCCCGAATCAAATTTGATGATCAAAATTATACAGTCAGCGAAGGAATTGGCTATGGGATGCTCGTGATGGTGTACATGGATAATGCGAAAAACAACACCCGTGACAAATTCGACAAACTATGGGCCTATTACAACAAGTTTCTGAACGAACGGGGCCTGATGCACTGGAAAATACGCGGATTTGATGGTGTAGACCAACAAAATGCCGCTACTGACGCGGAACTGGATGTGGCTGCAGCCCTGATGATGGCTTACAAGCAGTGGGGAGACGAAAAGTATCTGAATGATGCAAAAAACCTTATAAACAAAATCGCAGCCCATGAGGTAAATGAAAACGGCCACCTGAAACCCGGTGATGCATGGGATTCAAAGAAAAATCCCTCCTACTTCAGCACTGGAGCAATGGAACTCTTTAAACAGGCAAGTTCCTTTGATTGGGACAAGGTTATTACCAACTCATATAATCTGCTTAAAAAAGTAAGAAACGCAAATACCGGTCTTGTCCCTGACTGGTGCAGTGAAAGTGGCAACCCCGAGGGTGATTACTACTATGATGCCACAAGGACCCCATGGCGCATGGCCTGGGCTTACGCCTGGTATGGACATAGTGATGCTAAAGATGTCGCATCAAAAATAGCCACCTGGATAAATGGAAAAACAAACGGATCGGCAAAGAACATAGTCGATGGCTACACCCTGGATGGCGGCAACAAGAGCCAATGGAATGTTGCAGCTTTTATAGGACCATTCGCCTGTGCCGGCATGGTTGATCAAACCCATCAGGCCTGGCTGGATAATGCCTACAATCACCTTGCCTCATTTGCATCCAAGACCGATGATTCTTATTACAATCAATCTCTCGAGATGCTTACTCTGCTCCTTTTATCCGGTAATATGCCAAACTTCTGGGCTACTCAACAGCCACAAACTTTCACCCTTACCGTTTCCACACAGCCATCTGCAGGCGGAACAGTCACTAAAAACCCCTCTGCATCACAGTACAACAGCGGAGCAACTGTAACCATTGAAGCCGTACCTAATAATGGCTACCGTTTTGTCAACTGGAGCGGGGATATCTCCGGCACTGAAACATCAAAAACCATAACAATGACCAAAAACATGAACGTGGTCGCAAATTTCGAAGTCATTCAGACCGAAACCTACACCCTTACAGTTTCCACACAGCCATCTGCAGGCGGGACCGTCACCAAAAACCCCTCAGC
>DAOTAZ010000098.1:1614-10027 GCA_035382965.1 Chitinispirillaceae bacterium
GAATTCAGGAAGTCTTGTTCTTGAATATTCAACTGTCAAAGCAGAAAGAGTCAGCATTACGATTCATGATATAACAGGGAAAACCGTACTTGCTCCTGTAAACGGATTTATCCCTGCAGGAAGACATCTGATGAGAGTCAGAACAGCACTTAACAGTGGAATATACTGGATCAGAATGCGTTCAGCCAATGGAGAACTTGTCAGGTCGGCAACAATAACCAGATAACAAGAATCTTTCGGGCTCTCAAAAAGAGGGCCCGTTTTTTACAAAGTCAAGTTCTCCGGTATCTCGGAAAGAATCATTTCCTTTAATACCTCCCCGTCGATATCTGCCGGCAACACCTCGTCACTCACCGCAACCGAGGCAGCCACACCTGCAGCTTCTCCTATACCCGCTACAACAGGCATCACTCTAAGAGATGAATGCGCTTCATGTGTTGAGCTGATACAGCGTGACCCGATAAGCAGGTTTTCCACTCTGCATGGAACTATCGAACGGTAGGGAATCTCATAATACTCGCCATCCTTAAGATGTCTGAGCACTGTACCGGAACCTACCGGATTGTGAATATCGATGGGATAACAGCTCCTCGCTACCCCATCGTGGAACTTTCGCCCCTCAAGTACATCCTCTCCTGAAATGACATACTGCCCTCTTATCCTCCTTGTCTCCCGAACCCCGATCTGAGCAGCGGTCTTGATCAGGGAAGCACCGGAAAAACCCGGAAATCTCTCCTTGAACAGACGAAATATCTCAAATGCCTGCCGTCTTCCTTCCACTTCAGCATTTGTCAAATCAAAGCCGCATATCCCGGATTTTCCGATTACCCGGGTGGTGTTAAAATGAAAGATTCCTTTCTCCAAAGTCTCAAAGACCAGCACATCCTCTCTGGGCTGATCAATCTCACCATTCTCTTTGGCTTCAAGCAGTATCGATGTGAGTGCATCTCTCAATGTCAAGGCATCCAAACCGGGGTCAACACCAGCGACCTTGAAACAAAGAGTCATCGGTTGACATGCATTGTCATCCGGACGCCCTACTTCAAACGGCACACCAGCACTTGCTGCCAGGTCACCGTCACCTGTGGCATCAATAAAAATTCTCGCGTTGATTCTGGATATCCCTGACTTGTTATATACCCGGACAGAATCGATCCTGTCCCTGCTTGTCTGAGCATCCAGGAAAACAGTGTGCAGGAGCAGATCTATTCCCTGCCCAAGTACCATTTTATCAAGCACCGATTTAAGTACTTCATCGTCAAATACACACCCCTGAGCATCCAGAGCATTTTCCAGAGCCAGGCACTGAAGAATCTGGTCAAATGTCTCAGAGCAAAGCCTTTTACCTGCAGTGCTGTAAGCCATAAAGGGATTGACCAGCCCGGCTGTAGCCATCCCTCCCAAAAAGCCATACCGCTCTACAAGCAAAACATTCATTCCATATCTGGAAGCAGCGAGTGCTGCACAAACACCTCCTGGTCCTCCGCCTATTACAGCAACATCATAGGTTTGGTTTAAATCCATGTAAGTAAATCCTCTCTCTAATTATTAGGAATACTATTGAGAGGGGAATTTATTCCCGTTTTGTTTATCGCATAGTTTTCACGCGACATTAGGAGGGCACGAGGGCACGGCAGCACGACAATACGACAATACGACAGCACGATAATACGATAATAAAATAATACAACAATACGATAAAATGAGAGTAAGAGGGTACGAAGGTAACGCGCCTGTTCGTTCTGCAATTTTTTAATGGCTTTTTAATTTACAATTACTAACACAGGGATGGAATGGAAATCCGGTATACAGTATTCGTTTCTTCTTCCACCAGTAAAGATTGAGAAGCCAGCCAATCCTGCCCAACTTGTAACAGGCCCCCGCCAGGTACTGCACTATGTCAACACAGAGTGGGTGACGAAAGACCGCAGTCTTCTGCGGGCTGAAGGCAGGGGGAGACCTCCCACGACTTATCTCTTGATACGATAATTGCCATTGCAAAGGACATTCATATTTTTATTAGCGGAAAAGATACCAAATCGGCAAAGAAATTTTCTCAAAATTTTTTCTTTTCTAATTATGATTACAAGCACTGCTTTGGATTAAACACTTCGATACCGATTCTGATTTCAATACCGACCCCGATCTATGAATAAGATTTTACCCTGCATATCAGGATTCCAGAAATCATCCCGATCCCGATATGAAGAACAAACATCTGAAAAAACCCATATTTCTTTTTATCACCACTCTTATCAGAAGTATTTTCTTTTTTACTGGACTTTTTTCTCACGAAAGGTATCTGAAATGGTCGAATTCTCTGAAATTGCAAAAGGAATGCGGGGGTCTGAAATACGGCGTCTGATGAAACTTGGATCCGATCCATCGATAATCTCTTTCTCAGGAGGAATGCCGGCAAACTCTCTTTTCCCTATCGATGTTCTGGATGAGCTGTATAATAATCTGCCAAAGGAGGCCAAGCAGGCTGCCATGCAGTATGGTCCGACATCCGGCTATCCTCCACTCCTTGAGGCTCTTAAAAATTACCTGAAAAGCAAAGGCCTTCCACTTGATGGACAGGATTTGATTATAACAACCGGAGCACAACAGGCGATAAATCTCTTAACCAAGGTGCTGGTCGACCCCGGTGACCTGGTTATCACCGAATCACCCAGTTTTATCGGTGCTCTTGCTGCTTTTAAATCCTACGGTGCAAATCTTGCCGGAATACCCATTGACAACGAGGGTATCGATTTAAATCTGCTGGAACAGGAACTGAATTCCCGCGCTTCACAGATAAAAATGCTGTACCTTTCTCCCTATTTTCACAACCCTGCCGGGATCACCTACCGCCAGAAACGAAAAGAAGACCTGCTGAATCTGCTCAAAGGAAGAGATCTGGTTCTATTAGAGGATGATCCATACGGGGAGCTCTACTTTGACGAAGCGGATAAAAGCCTCACGGTTCCCATGAAAGCATCGGGTATCGACACTGTGCCTATATGTTATGTAGGATCATTCGCAAAAATATTCGGGCCAGGACTGAGACTTGGATGGCTGCTTGGGCCTGAAGAGATTGTGGAAAAATGTGAGATGGCCAAGCAGTCCGCAGATGCCTGCTCGTCCACACTCACACAGGTTCTTGCTGCTGAATACTTGAATAAAGGGAAGCTTGCCCCGTATCTTCAGTTCCTCAGGCCTGTTTACGCCAGAAGAGCAGGACTGATGCTTGATGCGCTCGAAAAGTACATGCCTGATTATGTATCCTGGACAAAACCCAGAGGCGGTTTTTATGTCTGGGCAACCATGCCGCAGAATATGGATTCATCTCTGGTATTTCAGGAATCAATCCGCAACGGCGCTGCTTTTGTGATCGGAAACGCTTTTGATCCCCACGGGGTTAAGAACAACTCCTTCCGCCTCGCGTTCTCACATACTCCAGAGGAGCGGATTGAGGAAGGAATTAAAATAATCGCGGATGCGATAAAAAAAGTGATGTAGCGTTCGATAAGCAGTTCTGTCCGGTAAACTTTACTGATCTGCAAGTTACATCAGTTCTCATTTAATACAAAAAAACAGCAGCGGGAGACCCTCTCTCCTCCCGCTGCCATTCCTGCGTGCGCTCCCTCTGCCTCTGCCTGATCAGGGTTTGAACCTGATCGCCTTTTGTCCATGTTTGAGATAAATTCCCGCCGGCAGCTTTTTGTCGGTTACATTGGTTCTTGAACCGCTTATTATTCTGCCAAGCGGGTCAAATACGATGTTGTTCCGGGTTGCAGGTGCAAACCTTACTTTTGAATAAGACGGATTCCAGGCAATATCGGTTCCCGGGCAGTAAGGCGAATCACCTTCAGCGACCGCAAAATTATCATAGGTCAAATCAAGACTGTCATTGCAGAACACTCCAACTCCGGTCATTACAAACCCGATATTATCCAGCGTGTCAAGATTTACACCGTTAACTCTGAATATATAGCCGGTATCCTTGCTTTTCCTCACTTCCAAAGTATCGATTAAACCGGCAACTACCGCCCCTCTGATAGCAGTATTAGGCGTCAATGGAATAGACTGGTTGTTTGCGAAAACTCCGAAAGACCGGTTTCCTGTAATGATAAACCCTGACATTGGTATCGGTGATCCATCACCTTTTATAAAAAGTCCATACATGGAGTTTTTGCTTCCCGATACAAATGAGACATCCACCCTCATTGTGAATTCCTCGAGAGAAATGTCGGTAAAAACGTATGCGTACTTGCCGGTTGTTAAATGCAGTTTACCATCTGCAACCTTCACTTCAGCCTCATCACTTAACGTAGCCCATCCGAACATTTCCGCATTACTGTTGAAATCATCAGAAAAACAGGCATTCACACTGGATAGTGTATCAAAGGTATCGGTAACCTTTATATCATCAAAAACCGCCGCTGTGTTTTTGGGAAGGAACATGGCGATATCACCAGAGGAATATTTTGAATCAGTAAAGCTGCCGACTTTGCGGCCATTACAGAAGACAACAAAGCTGCTGCCCTGTTTACAGATTTTAAGTTCATTGGTGGCAGAAGCCACAAATGGACTCTTGACACTGAGCAATGGGTTTTCACTGTCAGTCCTGAATACAGTTATGTAGGAATCTGTTCCTATTCTTGCATAATAACCTGTAACTGTTCCTGTAATGCCCAGACAGAAAAAGAAGCCGGGTTCAAGATTTTCAGAACTTCTGGTGATCTTGCCTGAAAGGGTAAATGTGGATGGTTTACCGTTGTTAAAGGTGTGATAAATCAGGCCCCCGACATTATCGGTATTATTTGCCTTGCAGACCCCATCCTCAAAACTCATGGTAACAACACTGGCATTACTTGAAACCCAGTTAAGCAAAGAATTAGTGGGGTTCGAGAAATCATCCTCGAAAATCACCCCTCCCCAGGCCTGTAATACAACCAGGGCCATCATTACCGTCATCCCACCTGCAACTCTGATTTTCAACATCATGCCTCCTTTCGGCGTTTCCCGCACATTATGGTCTGAATATCAATGTTTCCGGATAAGATAAGTTGACACCAAGATCCGATTTGGCCGTTGTGTCAACTACAACAGTGTATGTCACACCCTCCCTGAACGGGGTTCCCTCTATACACTCGCCAAGACTGTCCCGTGTACATAGTGCAATATATAATACACCTGCCCCCTCCCACCAAAGGGAATCTATCGAAGTAAGACTGTCACTTGAGATCACTTTCACCGCCTTGCCGGTACTGCGGGTGTCCATCGAATGGCTGAACTGTATGATAATATCATAAACCGAATTCCCCACATCAACATTCTTCATGCCTTCCGCATCATCAGACGGTGAACTCCATAAGATATACGGTCTCCCTAACGGCTCCCTGGGACCGCACTCCTTTGCGGTCCAGAAACCTGATGACCTTTCAGGGTCTACTACCATCGATGCGCTGCATCCGGGAAGAACCGTGAATTCAGCATAACTCTCGTATGTATCATCACTTCTGTACAAAACGATTTCATGATCCCCTGAAGGAATACCTCTGAATCTGAACACACCCTGACTGTCCGCTCCTGCTGTAAAGGTGGTACCTGATATATGAGCGACCTTGAAATTCACATCAGATGATCCAGCGCCAAATGTCTCAATTGTCACATTTCCCGATGCATCGAGCACTATCTGTGTCTCACTCTCCTGATAATAGCTGTGCCTGATCTTCTGCATCCCCGACTTGCTTCCCTTCGATGCAACCAGAACATAATCGCCCGGTGCTACACTGTCAAATCGGAAAAAGCCATGTGCATCACAGAAAACTGTATCAAAAGAAACAGCCTTGAAACAAAGCAGAAAATCCCCAACAGGTTGCACATAGGTCGTATCCACCGAACCCGTTGCACCATCCACACCAAGCACAACCATCGCCCTCGATGCCTCATCACCATTCACAAAGGAAACATAGCCGGTTATATCAGGATTGCCCACATCAGAGCCGCCTCCGCAGTGAATCAAAAAAATAACCGGCAAAAGAATACCGCGGATAATCCCGCGCCTGCTTATCATATATCCTCTCTTTCATCGACAAGACGACTCTTACGATCTGTGGCAACAAGAGGAAAAAACTGGAAATTCAATTGATAAATCTGATCTGCATTGGCACTGTTTGCCGCCAGATTTAGAATTTTCTTCCTGAACTCCCTCAATAGTAATTTTACATTCTGTACATCCTGTCTTGCTATCCTTATAGTAGTACCGGAGATTTCCCGCTCCCCGCTTAAAAAACGGGTGATTGATTCCGCTCCCAGCCTTATCATCTGTCTGTGAAACTCCACAGCCTTCACCGAATGTACACGCTCATCTGTGGCAAGAGTCTTCTCCGACGGGCTGAGACGGCCGTCTTTCTTCACTATCAACCCTAACCTCTTCAACAAACTCAGTGACTCCGCGGCTTCCTGCGGTGTTATCTGTGGATTTAATACACGGGAGATCCATTTTGTGGAGTTTTTGTAGTCCGGAAGGTCGACTATCTCACGGATCGCAAGATGGTACCATTTCGAAAGTACCTCATAACTGTCCTCATCGAGCTTTGTCGGTATCTCTGTTCTCTTGAGTTCCATCAGCTCTTTAAGATACTTCTCCCGCTCAGCCAGAGAAGCTGTCTGGTTGAACAGAACAAGTGTCAGAAAATAATGCCTCTTTGTGCCCTCGATTTTCAGTGCAGTCGCGAATCTGTTTGCCGCCTCAAGACTTAAATTGCGCTTCCCATCTATTACATGCTTCAGAGCTGTTGGGGACTTGAACCCTGCTTTTTGCACAATATACCGATTCGAGAATACAGAAGTTCTCTCCTTCTCATGTGCCACCAAATCCCTCAAATATTTACGATAATCGTAATATTCGAAAATATTTGGCGGTTCCGGACGATTCGGCATAACGTTCATACTCTTATTATAAGCAAATACCTTTTGCTCAATCAAGGTATATATATGAAAAGTGTATTCTTTCAGAATACACAGAACTGCCTGATACTTATTTTTATTTGTATTTTTCCTGCTTGAATTGTTATACTATTCTTATCAGGCTACCTTGTCCACATAATATTTTCCTATGGATACACGAATTGTAAGAAGGTGTACTCAGGAGGCGGCATGAAAAAGACACTCATTCTCTTAGCCTGTTTACTGGTAAACGTATTTGGACAATCCAAAGATGACTATGAAACAAATGAGAGCCAGGCCGGAACCGGGCTTCTGGACCCTTCAAGACTCTCAATCCAGCACAGTCTGAGTTTCGGGATGTCCAGCGGATCATCTCTCTCCGATCTCAAATCTCAAAGCCTCTATTCTACTATGATTCAGTACCATTTTTCTGCCCCGGTTACCCTGAACCTTAATTTCGGTCTTCCGATCTTCTCCACTTATTCATCAGCTCATAACCTGACAACCAGTAATCTTCAATCGATGGAATACTTTAAGAGTATCCCCTTTGATGTCTCCCTGACCTGGAAACCATCGCAAAATACAATGCTGAGATTAAGTGTGATGAGGTACTCTGGTTACCCGATGTATGGGGATTACTTCTACGATCCTTACGATTACAGATACAGGCGGGTTTTCGACGACAGGCGGGATGATTAAGAACCCGGTAAACAAGTTGGCTTTCTCTTTGACTCCAGTTCCTGCCCCACTTTCTGCCATAACTCCTGGGTTCTGATTATCTGCCCTTTCCGAGGCCGGAACCGTGTCATTACATCATCTATCTCTTTGTCTATAATATCTTCTGTCAGGCCATAGTTTTCTTTGAAGTAAGCATATAACTCATGCTTCGTGTTCCATCTGAAATTCTTTGTCCTGGATATAGATGTTTTCTTCATGATTTACCTTCTTGGAATACTCACCCCTTTATAATATAAGAAAAGTCCTCAGCTTTTTCACTTTTCAAGTGTTGAAGATACAATAGTCCGGCAATCAATCTTTCTTCTGATATCCTCTGCTTTCTGCAGATTTTCTGCGATTCCGATTACAGTTGAGCCGGAACCGGTCATTATTGCCTGCATACAGCCTGCCTCCAGCAACTGTGCCTTTAACTCTCTGAGCCTGGGGTAAGATCTGAACACACTGGTCTCAAAATCATTGTGCATCGATTCAAGAACACCTTTCCAATCATTCTCCAGGAAACATCTCTGCATCTTCTCTGTTTTTTCATGCTGCCTGTTAATGACCGAATAATCTATTCCCCGATAGGCCTCGCTTGTTGAAACCCCGAAATCCGGAACAGCTATTACGAATACAAATCGCAGGGAAGTCGGCAACGGTACCAGGCAGCAGGTAGCCTCAGAATCCAAAGCAGTCTGTCCCTTAAAAAAATAGGGAACATCCATCCCGAGCTTCCTTCCAAGGCTCATCAACCTCTCCT